>ADZZ01000445.1 GCA_000179315.1 delta proteobacterium NaphS2 | reverse complement strand
GGACAAGTCATCATCCGGCTTTTCCGGACTCCGGGCTGAAGATCAAACGGAAAGGAGTTGAGGGTCCAGTCCCATGGGAGCCGTGCAATCTGAAGCCGATAAGTCATGCTCCGCTCCTGCCGGAAACGTAATTCCTCAGCCAGGAGGTTGTATATGACCTCGTAAACGGAAAGCCCGTTCTTTTCGGCCAAAGCCAACTGCTCATCGAAGGTCTTCACCATGCCTTTAAACTTCAAGTCAATGAGTAATTGCTCAATTTTCTTTTTCATGACAGATCAAAAAAGTCACCCGCGGTATAATCGAGGATGATGTTTTCCAGACGGGACAGATCAAAAAGTCGATACTTAAGGGCCTGTCTTACGGCTTTGAGAAAAGGCTCACCGGGATAAGTCCGTTGCAGATGCAGCAGACGGCGTAACTTGACCACGCCACGACCATGGCTTCTTTTCTTCAGTTCGGCCACATACGCATCCAGAACGGCATCATTTCCCACCAACAGCTGTTCTTCTTTTGAAGGGACCCGGGCATCCTTTTTTCTTCGAATCGGAACATGATGTCCCGGCACAGTTGTTCGCGTATCACGTTTATCCAGAATACGGTCATGTTCCGCCACGTTCCGGCTTTTGTCATAAACGATGACCTTGCGCCAGTGTTTCTGAACTTCCAGGGATTTTCCAATCAGTGCTTCAGGGACGGAATAACGGTTGGTGTCCAAATGCACATATCCCTCGATATCGACGACCCGGTGTTTTGCCACATAGACCGGCGGCCGGTATGGGGGTAAATCAATGAGATGCGGTTTTTCAATGATATAGGCCTCATCCGGTATCATTCCCAAAGCCCGTTTGAACGTTTTGTCGCTGGTGTTCCGGCACCAGTCGATGGCCTGCCGGTTCAAATCATGCCAGCTGAC
>ADZZ01000446.1 GCA_000179315.1 delta proteobacterium NaphS2 | reverse complement strand
CATCCTCCCTCGGGATGAAAGGGACAATGATCAAGCTCCGCATGTTCCCAGGCCTTTTGCTCATTGTATTCTTCTATGGTTAAATCTATAGGGTATCGAAGCTGCATATGAAAAAAATCGGACGTAATGAGCCCTGCCCATGCGGCAGCGGCAAAAAATATAAAAAATGTTGTCTCAACGCCTCCAAATTACCTATTGGAGGGACCTTTATTTATACGGATTTGGACAATTTATCAAATCAGGTGCCGGACTTGATTCAAGACAAGAAGTTTGATGAAGCCGAGGCGGTGTGCCGAAAGCTCTTGCGACAATATCCTGAGGAGATCGATGGCCTTCATCGTTATGCTGAACTCTATGAAGCTCAGGGAAAAAACTGGGACGCTGCTGAGTACTATCGAAAAGCAGTTGCATTTGCCGAAAAGGCTGGAGGGTTTGGGAAGGAATCCGTTCAATCCTTCCGACAAAAGGCTGAAAAACTTGCACTTGCCGAGAAGGGGTAGTCTCACTTTACAATACCGGTTCCAATAAACCACCGGTGGAATAATCAGATATTTTGAGCCGGTTCTTTGCTATTTATTGTGGCTGACAACACTTACGACCTGGAAAGTGCTTTATGATTTTTGGAATAGTCCCGCTGATTCTTTTTATCTCATTGCATAAATCTTCCGTTGATATTTCAGCGTTTGACTTTTTCATCTCATTAACTTCTACCATTTGTTGCCTCCGAGGCGCACCTCACTTCTTGGGTGCGCCAGGTTTCAACTTTGTCATCCTCTCATAGAGGACTTTTCCATCCTTAAACCGGAACAGCCTCTCTGCCACAGTAAGTGTTTTTTTCACAGATCCCAATTTGTCTTTTTTGGAATTCATTTTCCTATTTCAAACGCGCCTATCATTTAGTGCGTTTGAATTTCTTGATTTCGACTGGTTCGCCTGGTTGGAAATGTTTCTTTGACTTCGTTTGAAATATTCATCGCCTCGTTTAATATGGAAGTTCTCGCATTCTGGATTATCGCAACCGAACATCAGGAGTCTGCTTCCACAAATTTTGCACTTGAACACTGAGTCTAAAATAGCCGGATGATAATTACAGTCCGTTCCGATTGTGGATTTCATTTTTATTACCTCCGAGGCGCACCTCACTTCTTGGGTGTGCCGGTGTTGGCGAGATCCATTATGAAATCGTGCCAGTTTCTCTTCTTGCCTTTCAGTTTTTTCAGCTTTTTGTGCTCAGAATCTTCGAACACGACATTTACTTCAACGCTAATCTTAACCGAACCAGCCTTGCTAATGAAAACTGAACCATTGGGGCTTTGAACTTAAACCTCAATTGGAGTTGTGTGGTCTGCCGAGACTTAGATCCCTTGAGCGAAACTGGTTCACGGATGGGTTTCTGTTGTGGGAGACAGTTTTGAACGGGATCAAGACACGCGAAAATATTGAACGAAAAAAGACAGCGGAAGAGAGATTCAGTTTACTTTCGTGGAGTTATGTGGAAAATCTGCATTTGGTTCCATTTTCGGGTATGATTTTGGGGAGTTAATAT
>ADZZ01000447.1 GCA_000179315.1 delta proteobacterium NaphS2 | reverse complement strand
ACCTATTACCAAGTCAACCCGATCATCCTTTCGTGACTTGGAAGGGATGGTTGAACCAACCACCCGAGGCGATCCCGAATCGCCACTGCGCTGGACATGCAAAAGCACGAGGCAGCTGTCGAGAGCTTTGCAGGTTATGGGGCACAAAATCGGTCGGCAAAAGGTATCGGAACTGTTGGCCGATTTGGGTTACAGTCTCCAAGCGAACCGCAAGGTTCGTGAAGGTTCCCGTCATCCGGACCGCGATGCCCAGTTTCGCTATATTTACAACCAGGTAAAAGTATTTCAGGAGAATAACCAACCGGTTATTTCTGTTGACACCAAGAAAAAGGAGCTTGTTGGAGATTTTAAAAACGCAGGCCGGGAATGGCAACCAAAAGGACAACCGGATTCTGTCCGAGTACACGATTTTGCTGACAAAAATTTGGGCAAGGTTAACCCATATGGTGTATATGATCAGACAGCAAATGTTGGCTGGGTCAGCGTTGGCATTGATCATGACACATCATCCTTTGCTGTCGAGAGTATCCGTCGTTGGTGGAAAAGAATGGGCCAGCAAACTTATCCGGAAGCAAAACAACTTCTCATAACGGCGGATGGAGGCGGTAGTAACGGATATCGAATTCGGCTTTGGAAAATTGAACTTCAACGGTTTGCAGATGACCAAGGTCTTGAAATCTCCGTGTGCCATCTCCCTCCTGGCACAAGCAAATGGAATAAAATTGAACATCGAATGTTCAGTCATATCAGCATGAATTGGCGTGGCAAGCCGTTGACGAGTCACGAGGTAATTGTGAATCTGATAGCCAACACAACCACTCGACAAGGCCTTAAGATTCAGGCTGAGATTGACTCCAACAGTTATCCAAAGGGGATCAAAGTAACTGACACCGAACTTGAGAACGTCAATTTGTTTAAGGCCGATTTTCATGGCGAATGGAACTATTCTATTCGCCCTAAATGTTCAAGTTATTAACGGACA
>ADZZ01000448.1 GCA_000179315.1 delta proteobacterium NaphS2 | reverse complement strand
GCTGGGGCCCGTTGACAAAAAGGGTGAAAGTCGGAATTTTGAGGTAAGGGAGGGCGCCACGTTGAATCAAGTGGCGGCAGATCTTCAAAAGGCTGGGCTTATTCGCAGCAAAACCCTCTTTCGCCTGGCAGGCCGCTTCATGGAAAACGACCACATGATCAAAACCGGTGAATACCGTCTCAGCACCACCATGTCCCCCTTGAAAATCCTCGAAATCCTAGAAAAAGGGCAAGTCATAACCCTTTCCGTCACCATTCCCGAGGGCTTCAATCTGGACCAGATTGCACAACTCTTGGCGCAGAAGGAACTGACGGACAGGGATTCTTTCATGGCACTGGCTCGGGACAAATCTCTGGCAGCCCGCCTCGGCTTTTCGGGGAGCACCCTTGAGGGCTATCTTTATCCGGACACATACCGGTTTCAGCGAAAAGAAAAGACGGAAAAAATCATAGCCATTCTGGTCAAACGTTTTTGGAATATCGTCGCACCCCTTGAAAAACAGATCAATGAATCGGGCATGACACTTGAGCAGGTCATTACCCTTGCTTCCATGGTCGAAAAGGAAACAGGCGACCCTGAAGAAAGGCCCGTAATTGCACGTGTTTTCCTGAACCGGCTCAATCGAAATATGCGACTTGAGAGTGATCCCACGGTGATCTACGGCATCACCAATTTTAACGGAAACATCACCAAAAAGGATCTCAAAACCCGAACGCCCTACAACACGTACCTGATCAAAGGACTGCCGCCCGGCCCCATCGCAAACCCGGGTCTGGCCGCCATAAAAGCGGTGCTCAATCCGGCAGAAGGCGACTATTACTATTTTGTTTCCAAAAATAACGGCACCCATCATTTTTCCAAAACCCTGCAGGAACACAACAGGGCGGTGAAGCGATTTCAGAAAGGCCGGCAAAAAAAGCAGGGCTGAAATATCTTGACATAGCTTAATGATTTCCAATATATAAATAACCTTTCCATGCACAAAACCTTGATAGGTTCCTACGGATGGGCATTCATCAGAGGACCTTTTGTGGATCACGTATCCAGTCGATTTCTTATCAAACGGAGGAAAAGCTTATTCCATGGATCTCTTGAAGAATCTTATTGTACTATCTCTTGAACAGGCCACCGTGCTCCCCTATCTCACCTATCGGCTCGCCCACGACGGTGTTCAGGTGATTCGGCTGGAACATCCGGTTTACGGCGATCCCAATCGAATGATCGGCGAAAACGTTTTAAATGAAGAACGCATGAACAGTTATTTTCTGTGTATCAACGCCGGAAAAAAAGCACTCACGCTGAACCTGGCCGTACCCGAAGGGCGGGAGATTTTCCATCGGCTCATTCAGGAACTGAAAATCGATGTTTTTGCCACCAACCAGCTTCCCAAAAACTACAAGAAACTGGGCATTGATTACGAAACCCTTTGCGCACTGAAACCGGATATCATCTGGCTGGGTGTCACCGGGTTCGGCCCGGACAGCAACGAAGGTGCCTATGATCCCATCCTACAAGCCAGAAGCGGGTTGATGGAAATGACCGGAGAACCGGACGGCGCTCCGCAGGTTCTGGGAGTCCCCTTGCCGGACATGGGAACCAGCGAACACGCCTACGGGCAGTTGATGAAAGCGCTCTACCTGCGAGAAGCCACGGGAAAAGGGAGCTGCATCAACCTTTCCATGTTTGAATCGTCACTCTCCTGGCTCACGGTCCCCATTACGTTCACCGCCAGTTTTCATAAGAAAAGCACCCGAAGGGGCAATACCCATGAGTTTTTTTGTCCGGTCTCTGTCTACAAGACCAGCGATGGCTTCGTGTATCTGGCCGTTGGAAATGACAGGCAGTGGCAATCCCTGGTCTCGCAGGATTTGTTCAAATCTCTTAACAAAGCGGAATATGAAAAAAACGCGGGCCGCATCGCTGATGTTCAGCACTTGAATCAACTGATCGAAAAAATAACCGTCAAACACAGGGCCGAAGATTTGATACAATTGTTTAAATCCATTACGCTTCCTGCAAGCAAAATCAACAGCCTGCAAGACGTTGTGGCGGATCCCCTTGTTGCGCGGCGGCTCCTCTTTTCAGAAGACGAGAAAACCGGCGCCAAAATCACGTTGGCACCGCCTCCCTATTTGACGCCCTGGATTGAGGATTCAGGGCGACAGCTGTCTTTCCCTCCCCGTTTCGGCGAACACAACGAGGCGTTTTACGGTAAGCATCTCGGCTACGATGCCAAAACGTTGGCCGAATTTAAAAAGAGAAACATCATTTAAAACCGCATAACATTGTCGTGCTCAAATTCACAGCGGTACGGCCCGGGAAAGGAGCAAAAATGAAAGAAGTCGTCATCGTATCGGCCTGTCGAACGGCCATCGGCGCCTTTGGCGGAACACTGAGAGACTCAAATGCGGCCGCTATCGGCAGTGTCAGCATGAAAGAAGCCGTTCAAAGAGCGGGGATTGATCCCGGGCTCATTGATGATGTCCGTTTCGGATGTTGCCTGGAACCGGCGGACGCCCTTAACGTGGCACGGGTTTCGGCACTCATGGCCGGCATTCCGGACCATGTCACGGCGGTCACCATTAACCGGGTCTGCATTTCTGGCATGGAGTCGGTGCTGTCGGGAATGGCCATGATACAAGCCGGTATGGCCGATATCATTTTGGCCGGCGGCACGGAGCACATGTCCGGCGTACCCTATACGGTTCCCGGGGCCCGCTGGGGTTGCAGGCTGCAGGACCACGTCTTCGTGGACTCCATGATCCATGCGCTTCACTGCGGCTCTCACCTGCTGCCCCATCCCGAGGAAGGTCCCGTCAAGGAAGGGATGCCCCTGGAACTTTTCAAGGGGAAACCCTATATCATGGGCCAAACCGCGGAGATCATCGCCCAATTGCACAATATCAGCCGGGAACAAATGGACGAGGTGGCACTCAGGAGCCACAACAACACGGAACGGGCCACCAAGGAAGGGGACTTCAAGGATGAAATCGTCGCAATGGAAGTGCCCCAGAAAAAGAGAAAACCCCCGATCATTTTTGACAAGGACGAACATTTCAGGCCCGGCATCACCATGGAGCAACTGGCGAAACTTCCGCCGGCCTTTGTGCCTAAAATCGGGAAGGTTACCGCGGGAAACGCTTCCGGCATCAACGATGGTTCCAGCGCCATGATTATCATGGGCGCCGATAAGGCCAAAGGGCTGGGTCTTGAACCCATGGCCCGGATCAAAGCCATCGGTCGTGGCGCGTGCCACCCCTCTGTCATGGGATTGAGTCCCGTACCGGCGGTCAAGGATCTTTTTAAACGAAATCCGGACCTCAAACTGGAAGATTTTGAGTTGATCGAAGTCAATGAAGCTTTTGCCGCCCAATACCTGGGGTGTGAAATCGAACTGGGGCTGAACCGGGAGATCACCAACGTGAACGGTTCCGGCATTGGTCTGGGACATCCTGTGGGCGCCACAGGATGCCGCATCATGGTGACGCTCCTTTATGCCATGAAAAATAGGGGTAAGAACCTCGGTCTGGCAACCCTGTGCGGCGGCGGCGGCATTTCCATGGCCTGCGTACTGGAGATGTGTTAGCCGGGTCAAAAAACCCATCAAAACACAACCATAGGGCAGGCTCCCGTGCCTGCCCTTATGATGCCATTCAAAAGCCTGACACGGGCAACCACAAGGGTTGCCCCTAAGGCGGCGACAACAAAGCCTTTCTCGGTTTCACGCTCTGCGTGGGAACGCTTGAAGACCATGGTGGAGGCGCCAGGTGGCAAAAGAAACCATCTTTCTAACCAACCAGGAGGCGATTCAGGCCCTTGTCGCGGATTTCCGTCAATATGACCCCCAGATTATCCTCTTCTCAAACATCCTTCCCTTGATGACCGACGGTCGAATTCACCTGAAACGAGAACCGGGGAAGAAAGGTGCATGGATCAACCGTCAGGGTAACCCTGCCATGAAATGGCTGAACGGTCCCGAACTGGTGAAGTACCTGTGTGATGCCGTCAAGCAAACCAGGTGGCATCCCCGGCTACTGGCGACCGTTTGCGCCCGGGTATTTCAGACTCGGGCATCACCTGTGACAGATAGAGACACCCAAAAGCTTGGCGTGTGCCTTGAAACCAACATGGAAGATTTCAATTGTCGTCAGTGCGGCTCCTGCTGTCGTTTTCTGGAGTATCGTAATGAAGTGACTTCAGATGACGTGGCACGCTGGCGGGCAACCGGAAAAAAAGACATTTTGAAATGGGTCGATGAAATCAGGCTGAAGAACGGCACTTCAAGCTTTCGGGTCTGGGTAAACCCCATATCAGGTGAACAGGCCCAAGGGTGCCCCTTTCTCAGGGAAGAATCGCCAAACGGACGATGGATTTGCCGCATCCATGATGTCAAACCCGCCATCTGCCGGCAATTTCCCCTGAGCCGAAAGCACGCGGTCATGTCCGGCTGCAGGGGGTTCAAAAAGGAAAAGGAGGCTTAAGAGATCGCATGATTTTCTCACCAAATTCGTGTCAATATAAGTCTTTTCAATGAATATCGAATATTCCTCATGAATCTAAGAATTTGTGAATTCGATTCCTGTCCGAATTCGCACATTTTGCAGATGAAATCGTAATCAGAAGCTTTGCCGCAGTATATCTTCTCTATTCTGTTCCGGAAAGCATCTCCGTTCCAGACTTCTTCAATCGTGTTTTCGGCCAGATTTCCAACGATTTCCTGTTGTCCCATGTCATTGCAACAGAGAATCACGTCCCCGTTAAAACATACGACCATTTCACCCAGCGGCCTTCCCGCCCTGCATCCCACCAGCGTCTTTTTATAGCGCGTCCTTATGGAAGGCAATAGTCCGCCTCTATTATTGGGCAGGGGCATTCGCACTGCAATTCCTTTCTGCTGCCAATAGTTGCGAACGCGCCTTGCTTCTCCTTTCGGCCATTCATGGGGAATCGCCTGAATTTGAATCCTGTTATTCGGATACCGGCCTGTCAGATAATCAATATTTTTCAAAGTTACACCAATGTCCAACCCCATTACCTGTCTATAAACATCCGGCGAAATTCCATGGCAACTGATGGTAATAGAGCCGGAAAATCCCGATGCCAAAAGCCGATCCACCATGATATGGGTCAGTAAGGCCGCATTTGTTTGGATGCTAAACGTAAGCCCTGATTTAAGAACATATTTTATGCGTTCTATCACATCTTTGCTAAAGAATAATTCGCCCATATTACAAAATATGACACTTCCGTTGAATTTATGAATTTTGGATAACTGTCTGAAATCATCAATAATTTTTACAAAAAGACGTTCATCCATTATTCCCATTTCATTTTTTGATTTAAGATCGTCATAAGGGCAAATTGCGCATTTTGCATTACAAAAAGAATGGATGTCCACGATTATCTGCCTAGGGTACGGACGCCGATTTAGATCTTCAATTCGCAATGCCATATACTAATTCCTCCTCAGTTCCTGCTTTTGTTTTTTTCTCCTCTCGGCTCACGAAACATAAACCGCGATGGATTGAGCAAACGCTGTTTTGGTGCCTTGACTTCTTCAATGCCCCAATTTATAAATTCTGTGACACTTCAAGTAAAGAAAGGATATCATGATACCGGTGCGCTTCAAACAAAATTTCCATGTTACGAAGCACCGGCAAAAAGAACCCGTAATCCGAGAATGAAAAAG
This sequence comes from delta proteobacterium NaphS2, assembly GCA_000179315.1. Classification (GTDB taxonomy): domain Bacteria; phylum Desulfobacterota; class DSM-4660; order Desulfatiglandales; family Desulfatiglandaceae; genus NaphS2. The sequence continues at coordinate 11,513 of ADZZ01000448.1, read as the reverse complement.
ATGCCCTCCGAAATTGTAACTATCTATGGCAGCCCTCGTAGAAAAGGGAATACGGCCATACTCACACAAGAAGCCGTGCGCGGCGCCCGTGATGCCGGTGCCGAAGTGGAAGAATTTGTGCTACGGGATTTGAAGATATCGCCCTGTCTTGAAATCTACGCATGCAAAAAGAAAGGTGAATGCGCCATCAAAGACGATTTCCAGATGCTGCGCGACAAAATGCTTGCCGCAAAGGGGCTCATTATATCATCCCCTATTTTCTTTTATTCCGTCAGTGCTCACACCAAAATCCTGATGGACCGTTTTCAGTCCCTTTGGGTCCGAAAATACTGGATCGATCAACCTCCCCATGAAACGCGGGATTATAAACGTAAAGCGCTTTTTATCAGCGTAGGGGCCACCCACGGCAAAATGCTGTTTAAAGGTGTCCGGCTTTCCATGAAATATTTTCTCGACACCCTGGACGCGGCCCTCTGGCAAACCCTCACCTATCGTGGCATCGATCTTGAGGGAGAAGTGAAAGATCATCCGCAATATTTGAAAGAGGCCTATACGTCCGGAAAGGAGTTGGCGGAAGGACTCATTTAAGGAAAACCATCAAGCTGGCAGTCAGCGAGACTCAATCAATAACAAATTTAAATAATTATGCGTTTTGTTCTTTCAACACCGCATGCCCCTCTTCTTGGAGCCCAGATTGTTCTTTTCCACATCATAGGCCATTTCCACCCATTCACACAAAAGACGTCGGGTGTCTCTGGGGTCGATAATATCCTCTATGCCGAATGCCTCGGCGGTTCTGAAGGGGGATGCCACGGCCCGGTAGGTTTCCTGCAGCTTTTCCAGATATTCCTGCGGATCTTCCGCCTGTTCGATCTCCCTCCGGTGGGCCGCATAAACGCCCCCTTCCACCGGAATATTCCCCCATACCGCCGAAGGCCAGGCATAGCGCCAGCTCAGTCTCAGGCCGCTCTTCTGGGCCCCGCCGGCCACGCCGAAACATTTCCGCACATAAACCACCGCCATGGGGATGGTGGCTTGGATGATGGCGAAACTGGCCCGGACCCCCTTGCGAATGGTGCCGTGAAGCTCGCTCTGCTTCCCGATGGTGAAGCCCGGCTGGTCGGACAGATTGACAATGGGGAGATGAAAGGTGTCGCACATGTCGATGAACCGTTGAAACTTCTCCGCCACATCGTAATTGAAGGAGCCGCCCAAGAATTTGGGATCATTGGCCAGAACCCCCACGGGGTACCCGTTCAGGCGGGCCAGGGCCGTAATCTGGCTCCGTCCCTGATACTTTCCGATTTCAAATATGGAATCCCTGTCCAGCACCCGGTTCAAAATACTGCGCATATCATACGGTTTCCGGTTGTCCCGGGGAATGATGTTGATGAGATCCTCTTCCCGACGTTCAGGATCGTCGTGATCCGCAAACTTCCGTTGGGGCATTTCCCATACATTGGCGGGCATGTAGGACAAAAAGCGTTTGATCTGATCAAGTGCGTCCTGTTCATCCACCGCGTCATTGTCGATGACCCCGGTTAGACGTGTATGAAGCTTGTACCCCCCCAATTCCTCTTTGGTAAACTCTTCTCCGAAAGCGGATTTGACCAGGGGAGGCCCTCCCACGAATACGTGACACATGTTTCGGACCATGACGGAAAAATGGCTCTGCACCATGTAAAGGGCCCCCAATCCGGCCACGGAACCGAACCCGGCGGATGCCACCGGCACTTCGGACATGACCTCCACCCGGTCCTGGGTGCATTCGTCACCGGAGCTGGGAAGCTCGGTGAAACCGATCTCCAGGATTTCCTTGATGGATCCGCCGGCCCCTTCCACCAGCCTCACCATGGGGAGTTTGAGGGCGCGCGCCATCTTTACAAAATATGCCCCCTTGCTCTTGTACATTCGCCCCACCGAGGCCCCCTTGATGGTGAAATCGTCCCCGTGAACGGCGATTCTCCGCCCGTCGATCCTGCCAAGTCCCATGACAAAGGGACAGGGGACGAGGCCTTCGAGGTTGTGGGGGTCCCGGTCACCATAGGTGGGGGCCCCCGCCAGGATGCCCCTCTCGATAAAGGTGTTTTCGTCACAGAGGATGTCGATCCGTTCCCTGACGGTCATTTTGCCGTGGGCGTGCTGTTTGGCGATATTTTTTTCGCCCCCCAGGTTATGGGCGATTTTCTTTCTCCGATTCAGTTCTTCCAGTTCACTGTTCCACATTTTTGGAATCTCTCTTCTAAAATTTGGATGGCCAGTTGGCCAGGTGGTGTTGCCCCATACTCTTGTTTTTCCAGTCGCCGACCACCCCGAGGACCTTGATCAGATAGGACCGGGTATCTTCCGGGTGGATAATATCCTGAATATGGTAGGCACCCGCCGCCGGGTAAGGAGAAAGATCCCCGATCATTCTTTCGAGGTTTGCCGCGCGTTCCGGTTCGGGAAGGCCGCCGTAGACAATGTCGGCGGCAATCTCCGGATCCATAAAACCGATCTCCGCCGTGGGCCATGCGGCAATAAAATCGTACCCCGCTCCGGGTCCGCACATGTTGGTGCAGGCCTTGCCGTAGCTTTTTCGGATGATGATGCTGATTTTCGGGACGGTGGCCTGAAACAGGGCCTGCTGGGCGCGCACCACCTTGACCCCCACCTTTTTTTGTTCCGCCGCTTTTCCCACCAGGTGTCCGGGTGTATCGTGAAGGAAAATCATGGGGATGTTGAAAGAATCGCATAAACAGATGAACCCGGTCAACTTGTCCAATCCGTTAACGTCCATGGCGCCCAGCTGGACCATGGGGTTATTGGCCAAGACCCCCACGACCGTTCCGTCGATGCGGGCCAGGCAGGTGATGAGCATGGCGCCGTAATCCGGTTTCAACTCCAGATATTCTCCCCAGTCCGTGAGGCACGATACAATGGGGTGCATGTCGTAGGGTCTTTTTCGATTGGCGGTGAAATGGTCCAGAATCCGGGCAGCACCATTGTCCGATGCATCGGGCGCGGGTCTTGAAGGGGGAAGCCGGTGGTGGTTGTCCGGCATGAATTGCAGGAACGTGCGGATCATCTGAAAGCACTCTTCCTCGCTCTCCACGACCCGGTCCGTGAGCCCCGTGATTCGGGAATGGACCTTCCACCCCCCCATCTCTTCGGCGGAGTCACGCTGTCCCACGGCCCTGGCCAGGGCCCTGGGCCCTGATACGGAAAGGGTGCTTCCCTTGACCTGGACCACAAAATCGGCCAGGGCCGCCTGAAAATCGGGAATGCCGTAACATTGGCCCATGGCGGCGAAAATAAAGGGGTGGGTGCGAAGATGGGTATAGGCCGGGGCCAGGGTAGCCGTGCCGCCTCCGGACAGGGTGCAGAACTCCCTGGCGCCCTGGCAGTCGGGCATGCGGGCGCCCCCCGATTCCCCCAGCCAGATAAGGGGTATTCCCCCCTTTTCTTTGATCTGGGTTTTGAATTGAAGGGTCTTTTTCAGGTTGGTCTCCGCATTGGTGGAAGCCAGCACCGTAAAGTCATTGGCAATAACCGCCACACGCCTATCCGCAATGGTTCCATAGCCGCAGATCACGCCGTCGGCCGGGGTCTTATCCGCCATGCTTTTCATGGCCGAGTGGGCCAGAAGACCCATTTCAAAAAAGGACCCCCGATCCAGCAGCTTATCTATCCGTTCCCTGGCGGTGAGCCTTCCTTTGGCGTGTTGTTTCCGGATCCGGTCGTTCCCCCCCATTTGAAGGGCGGTTTCTCTTTTTATTTTAAGTTGCCACAGCGTCTCATGGAAGTCCATTTCACGAAATATCCTTATGAAAACCATAACCCGGAACCAGGATCAGGAGGACCAGGATGCCCCCCGCCGCTCTCACCGTAAACCACGGGAGACCCAGACACAGCCCCCCCGCAAAGAGGGCCGCCCGCATCCATCCGGGCGCGGTCCCGTATTTGGGGACATACCCTTCGAGGGCGTAGCTGATACAGACCACGGAGCAGCACACCAGAATGAAACTGATCAGAATATTCCCGGTCGACCCATGAAACAAAATAGCGGGGTTCAAAACAAAGAAAAAGGGGATAAAATATTTTACGAATCCGAACTGCATGGCTTTGAATGCGGTCTTCATGGGATCCGCGCCGGCCAGTCCGGCCCCCGCGAAGGCGGAAAGGGCCACGGGAGGGGTAATGTAGGACGCCATGCCCCAGTACATGATAAAGAGGTGAACGGAGAGGGGATAGAGACCGCTTTTCACCAAGGCCGGCGCCAGGATCAGGGCCAGAAAAACGTAGCAGGCGGTAATGGTCATGCCCATGCCCAGGATGAAGCTTGTAAAGGCGCCCAGGATCAACAGAAGCGCGATGTTGCCCCCTGCCAGGGCGATGATTTCGCTGGAAAAGGAATGGGCCACCCCCGTGAGGGACAGCGCCCCGATGATGGACCCGATGGCGCAGAGAAGCGCCACCAGTTCGGTCAGTACCTTTCCGGTGGATTCAATAAAAGTGACCAGCTTCCCCCAGCTGAGCCGCGTTTCCTTTCGAATGTTACAGGCCAGGAGGAGAAAAAGACTGGCCCAGAAAGGGGCCAGGGTTTCCCAGTGCAGGTACAGCAAGGCCCAGACCAGAAAAACCATGCCTGCAATATAGAACCAGCCTGCGGCCATGGTGGTTTTGAATCTCGGCAGTTTGGATTTGGGAAGCCCTTTGAGATCCGCCTTGGCCGCATAGGCGTCGATCTGCAGGAACAGTCCCCCGAAATAGAGCAACGAAGGAATGACCGCCGCAATACAGATGGTGGAATAGGGAACGGCCAGGAACTCGGCCATGACAAAGGCCGTGACCCCCATGATGGGGGGCATGAGAACACCGCCGGTGGAAGCGGCCGCCTCGATGGCGCCCGCATAGTGGGGCGGATAGCCCGTTTTCTTCATGGTGGGTATGGTAAGGGCCCCCGTGGTGAGCACATTGGAGATGGAACTGCCGCTGATGCTTCCGAAAAATCCGCTGGCCACGATGGACATTTTGGCGGGCCCACCCCTGAAACTCCCCAGAAGGGAGGTGGCCAGATCCAGGAAGAATTTGCCGCCCCCCGTGGCCTGAAGGGCCACCGCAAAGACCATGTAGCCGATGAGAATGTTTCCCACCACCTTCATGGGCAGCCCCGTAACCCCCTCCGTGCCCATGGTAAAGAAGCCCACCAGCCGTCTCAGGTCGCATCCGTACCCTTCAAGAAGCCCTGGCATATGCTGGGCGTACAGGGCATAGGTCACAAAAAAAAGGCAGATCAGGGCAAAGCTTATGCCACCCGCCCTGCGGGCCGCTTCCAAAACCATGGCCATGAGAATAATACCCAGGATATAGGTTTGAATGGGCGGAATGATTTCCCATCCGTCCTGGATGATCCGGTATGAATTCAGAAAAAGATATAATGGACCGATAAAACTTAAAACGGCGAACAAAAGGTCATACCAGGGAACCCGGTTGTTCTTCAGGTTCTTCCGAATGGGTGAAATGAAAAAAAGGAGGGGAAGAAAAAGGGTGATCAAAAGGTAATAGTACGCGTCCCCCACCATCACGCCCAAAAAGCTGAAATGGAACAATTGGTAAATGGCCACAAAAATTCCGCTGAGTGAAAACAGAATAAAGATCCATCGCAGAGGCCCCGTGAGCGTTCGATATCTATCGGAGGATGGTTTTATGTCATCCTTTTTCAATGGGTTCATCTTTCCCCTCTCTAAAAATTCCTGATCTACTTGAAATTCTTGACTCTTTCCTTTTCTTGCGCCAAAAGTTCGGCCTGCCGCTTTTCATGGGCCGGGGTCCATACGCCCGCTTCCTTGAAGAATTTGACGGCCCCGGGATGATATGGACTCAGGAACCGGTCCGTTTCAAGGGCGCCCTTCCGGGTCCACAGTTTGAGGGATGGGTGCATGGCGCTGTAAATATCATAGCCGTTCCATATGCCCTTGGTGAGTTTGTAGACCACCTCCTCATCCAGGTCCGGATAACAAACCAGCCCATAGTAATAGGAAGCAATTTGCGCCGGGTCTTCAGGAGATACCCCGGCTCCTTTCGTGGCTTTGTAGGGACGCAGGTATGGACAGAATTTGTTCAGCCTGGCCCATCCTTCCTTATCTTCGGGAGGGGCGGGGAGCCAGTGGATGCCGTGGGGGGAAGCGGCCAGTTCAACGGCCTTGGAAGAAGCCACCAGGCAATGGGCCGTATCGGTGGAGCCGTCGATCACCGATTTCCAGGCGGCGCCCCAGCTGGAGACGGGAACCACTTCCACGTCGTCCAGACCGAGCCCCGCAAAGGCCAGATAACCCTCATGAAGGGCCTTACAGGCGGGGCTTGCGGGGATCATGGCGACCTTCTTTCCTTTTAGATCCGCCAGGGTCTTGATGCCGGAATCCTTCCGGACCATCATGCCCGCAATGGATCCCTCGGGGCAGGCATACACAAGACGCAGGGGCTGCGGTCCCCAATTTTTGTCCGCAAAGTCGCCCAGACCCATGAGCGCATAATATTGCCCCGCGCCCGTAAAGAGACTCAACTGCATCATCCCCTTTTTAAGCGGGAGGATCTTGCTTTTGTCGGTTCCCGCGGGAACCACCTTGACTTTGATGCCTTCGTTCTTTTTGATGGCTTCCATGAGTCCCATGGAGGTGGCATACCCCGTGGAGCCTACGGAATAAGTGGTGCAACTCAGCAGTTTGGGTGTCTCCTTGGCCATTGAGACGTACGGTAACAACAGCACCATCCCCACACAAGCCAGTAGCAGTGTCATTTTGAGAATTAAGGATCTGTCTTTCATTTCGGTGTTTCTCCTTTTTTTCGGGTTATATTTGCTAGATGGTCTTTGAATCGGTCGATGTGGGGCCTTCACCTCCTTTCGCAAAAAAAATTGATATTTTGAGGCCGTGGAAAGGCCATATAAAAAGAGCAGTTAGCAGGTTATGTCTGCTCGTATTGCTTTTCGAAAATGGGGGTTTTACGTGTTTCCTTGGGGAGGGTCCCGGGTTCTACGAATTCGATTTCGGGTCTTATTTTGATCTTGTCGTGTAGGGCGGTGACGATTCTTTTTTCAAGATCCGGCAGTTCGGATCGGCCGATACTTTTCCCGTGTTCGATTTTCAGCCGCAGGGGGGGCACCACCCGAGGAGGGGGTTCACTTAAAACGACCCGCATCTCTCCGGTTACCGCCGGCCCAAAACCGCACACAATGTCTTTGACCGCTACGGGGTAGACATTGACCCCCTTTACGATCAGCATGTCGTCGGCCCGCCCAATAAGCCGGGCCCGTTTCCCCTTGAACCCGCAGGCCGGGCATTGGCCGGTTGAAATTTCCACCACATCGCCGTAAGCGTACTTGATGGCGGGTGCTGCTTCCCGTTCAAGACTTGTGATGACCATTTCTCCCACGGCCCCGTCCACATCCGAGTCCACCGGTTCCTTGGTAATGGGATCCACCAGATCGTCGTAGCTGGTGCAAACATCGGGTGACACCGCGTGAAGGCCGTAATATTCATCGGAATCGCAAGAAATGCCCATGCAGTTGCCGCAGGGGGACCAGTAATCCCACGCGCGGCACCCGTAGGCATTTTCAAGCCGGTTCTTGATCTCGGGAAGGGCAATGCCCACCTCGCCGGTGGTCAGCAACCCCTTGAGACCGAATTCACCCACCGATTTGTTCAGGACCTTGGGTGCTTTCTGAACCAAAAATTCCGCCAGTGACGGGGTGCAGGCCAGATAGGTGGGCCGGGTGAGTTCAATAAATTGCAGCAACAGATCGGTGCCGGCCCTGGCATCGATATCGATGGGGAGTGCCCCCAGATGTCTGAGCCCCCAAAGGGTCATGGTGGTGGCGTAAATGCCCAGCGCAAAAAAGAAAACCACCCGGTCCCCTTTGCCGATACCCGCGAGGGAGAGTCTGTGCCCCAAATGCCGGCCCACGAAATTGATGTCTTTTTCCGTAAAGGTATAGCTGAAGGTGGGCGTTCCGGTAGTGCCGGAGGTGGTGCCGGTGAGGTAGAGATCCTCCACCGGCGCGCAAAGGTGCAGACCGAAAGGGTGGCCCTGTTGTTTCAGGGAATCCTCGGCGCTTTTCCTTTCATCGTCCTTAACCATGAAAATGGGCAATTTGCGCAGATCTTCCATGGTTCTGATATCTTCCGGCTTTGCGCCGATACCATCGAATTTTTGTCGATAGAATTCAGAAGCATTATAGCAATAGGATAGTTGCCGCGTCAGTTTCTTCTCCTGATAGCGACGGATTTCTTCCTGGGACATTCGGTTCAATTCGGGGATGAGATAAAAGTTCTTTTTCAAAATCAGATTCTCCTTGAGACCAGTAATGATTGTTGCTTGGATTTTTCCACTATGGTTTCACTTACCTGCGCGATGTGGCGGAAGCAGACCTCGCCGGCCTCCTGAAATTGACCTTTTTTCAACAAATCCACAATCTCCAGGTGCTGAGAAAAGGTTCTTTCCACCATTGACGGGGTGGCCTCCACATTTTCAAAAAATTGGGAAGACAGATCCACAATCACCTTGTGCATGAGAATGATCACCGGATTCTCCGAAATCCGGGCCAAAGTGGTGTGAAATCCGAAATTGCTGTGAAGCCTTTGGGCGCTGTCGTGGTTGCGAAAATGGGCTTTGGCCCGGTCGATGTTTTGGACCAGCTTTTCGCAGTCTTCCGGCGTGATTCTTGATGGAATCAGTTCAACGATTATTTCCCTTTCAAGGGAGGCCCTGGCGATTGCAAGGTGGGGAAAAGTCACATTTGCCATTTTCAGGACATTGCCGATCTGATTCACCACCGCTTTCTGATCCATCTTTTTGACGTAGGCCCCTCCGCGGCTTCCCTGTCTCACCACGATTACGCCGAACTGCTCCAGGGAGCGGATCGCTTCACGGATGGTAACGCGACTGACCCCGAATATATCCCCCAACTCCTTTTCGGACGGCAGCTTATCGTCGGGGGCCAGATCTCCTCTTGAGATGGCTTCAAGCACCTGGTTTACAATGTCTTCCGACATTCGGTTCTGCTTGATTTTCCTAAACATGACGGCATCCACTCCAGACGGAAAAAATGGGCATTTGATCGGTTCGTTTATATGTATAATGAGTATACATATAAATGTCAAACTATTTGTTTGACTGTTTCATTAAAATGTAGCGGAATTGAATATTCCGGAGGATGAAATCGGAAAGGTACGGGATGTTTGTTTTGCTTGACCCACAATCTGATTTTCACTACGCTCGCTTCTGAAAAAATTGATGTCTTATAATCCAGCCGAAAGGCAGGTTCAAATGAATGTCGGATATCTGCTGACCAATTCCGCCCGTAAATTCTCAGACAGGCTTGCGGTGATCTGTGATGAGGGCCGCTGTACCTTTAAGACATTCGACCAGCGCACTGACCGGCTGGCCTCTGCCATGTGTAAGACCGGATTGGAAAAGGGGGATCGTGTTGCCATTCTCTTTTTCAACGGAATCCACTTTGCGGAAACCTATTTTGCCGCCGTCAAGGCCGGGCTGGTGGCCACCCCCATAAACCACCGCTTGGCCGTACCGGAGATCCTCTATCTTATCAACAACTCCCGATCCAAAATTTTCTTTTATGATCCTGCCTTTGAGGCACCCATCAACGGCGTCCGGACGCAAATGCAGGAAGTCCGCTGGTTCGTTTCACCTCACTCGGAAATTTCATCAATGTCAAAGGACTATGAGGCGTTTGCCGCCCTTGGAGACGACGCCTTTTCTTCCCGCCCCCATTTGGGAGAAGAGGCCCCCTGCCAGCTCATGTACACTTCAGGGACCACGGGTCGGCCAAAGGGGGCGGTTCTGACCCATGGCAACATTCTCTGTAACCTTTTCAATACCATTTCGGGAAGGGATGACCAGCCCGGGGAAAGGGCGGTGATTGTGGGTCCACTCTTCCACACCGCGGCCTTGAACAACCATTTCACCATTCAGGTGGCATTGGGGGGCACCAGTATCCTGGTGCGGAAATTCGAGCCCGCACTTTTGCTCGAAACCATCCAAAGGGAACGGGCCACGGTCATGTCCGGGGCGCCCGCCTTGTACAACATGCTGATCAGCCACCCCAATGCCAAGGCCTTTGATGTCAGTTCTATTACCAAATGCACGGCCGGTGCAGACAAGCTGCCCATGGAAACCAAGCAGCGGATCATGGATTTCTTCCCAAATATCCAAGGGGTTTATGACGTCTACGGGTGCACGGAGGCATCTCCCTGCATCACTATCCTAAAGGCCGGAGATTCCATGCGAAAGGATATGTCCGTGGGAAAGCCCCTTCCCTTCCTGGATGCCTGCGTTGTGGATGAAAACGATACGCCTTTGCCGCCGGGCAAGGTTGGGGAAATCGTATGCCGGGGCGAAAACGTCATGAAGGGGTATCATGAGGATCCCGAGGCAACCAGGACCGCACTTCGCAATGGCTGGCTCCATACCGGCGATCTGGCCAGGATGGATGATGAAGGGTTCTTCTATATTGTGGATCGAAAAAAAGACATGATTGTCAGCGGCGGCGAAAATATTTATCCCAGGGAGATCGAAAACGTGCTCATTAGGCATCCGGCCATTGCCGAAGTCGCTGTAGTGGGCATACCCGATCCGGACTGGGGAGAATCCGTAAGGGCCTTCGTGGTCCCGGAAGCGGGACGTCATGTGGATGAACAGGGAGTGATCGACTTTTGCAGGCAATCTCTGGCGGGATACAAGAAACCCAGGTCCGTGATCTTTGTCCAATCGATCCCCCAAAATGCATTGGGCAAGGCGCTGAAGCGTGTTTTGAAGAAAAAGCGCAACACCCCGCTTGCGACAGATGGTTCCATAAAACGAAAGTCACGACGCAGTAAATGTTGATAAACGCGAGTAAATAATGTGACCGTGCTGGAAGGCGGTCATATTCTTTACCTGTGCAGACGGGAAGGCCAGGGGTACGCTGTTTGTGATCGAGAGCTTTCTCTGGAAGTGACTTCCATTGCCTTTCCGGTATTGGAGGCCGCCGGAAAGGTTGTGGCCGCGGTGAATGTCATGAGAGTTATGCCGAAAGAGTAACGGTCTGCGTACCGATGACCTGTCCATGGCCGTCCTGCCCATGGTCCACATTTTCTGCATCACCAGTCCGTTCATGGGGCGTTTCAGCTCCGGCGGCACCGTGCCGGTGCGGTGGGCATCGGTCAGGTGGCCCTGGGCAAGGATGCGCAAAACCACCATCCCCTTACTTGATGTCATCGATATTGAGGGCAAAGAAATTACTGCGATAGGCAGCCAGCCCTTCTGTCTTCTCCGGTTTTTCTACAAACACCATATCGATTTCAGGTGTCTCGTGAATGTCCGGGGGACCGCTCAAATAACCTTTGCCAATATCAATATGTGTTTTTTAACAGGGTAGAAAATTTTTCCTGTTGACAATGATAGTTTCAGCGTATATACATAATTTTGTATATACGCTGAGATTTCCGCATGGAAGGCGTTACCTCAGAACGGCA
>ADZZ01000449.1 GCA_000179315.1 delta proteobacterium NaphS2 | reverse complement strand
CAGACTGCACACATGAAATAAGGCGGTACTGGGACTGTGACCTACCACCGGAAAATGACCATTCAGATGAAACGGATTTTGACCGATGTGTCGCTATGGTCCGAGAGAAATTCGATGAGGCGGTACGATTCCGCCTCAGGGCCGATGTCCCCGTGGGCGTCTATCTGAGTGGGGGAATTGATTCCGCAATCGTCGCAGCAACGGTGGGGAATAAGGGGACGTCCCGGGGCCATGCCCTATGCCGCTCATCTTTTGACACACCGGTTTAGCGATGTGGCCGGTCCCGGACTTGAAAAATTGGCAGCGCATTCCGACCCATGGGTCAGCGAAAAGGCGCGGGCAATCTTATTGGACATTCATCGAGCAGGGGTTCCCAAGCTTTGGATAAAAACTCTGAACGGCTTCGAGGTGCTGCGAGGTGGGGCCGCCATGACGGAAGCGGATTGGCAGCGCAAAAGGGCTCAAACACTACTCAAAGCGATCATTGCGCGCGGCGGCAAAAAGGTCCCCAAGGATGTCGTGATCGAAGAGGACTGGGCCGCCGAAAAGCGTTCGAAATTAAGAATGTTGTACCTGGACACACTTTTGACGCTCGCCCCAATATGTACCGATCAAGGCGCCTGGAAAAAGGCCGAACGCTGTTACTTGAAAGCCATAGATAGCGATTCCCTCCTTGAAGAGGCCTATCGGGGGCTCATGATTTTGTATGACCGACAGGGCATGCACAGCCATGCCGTTCGGGTCTATGAAACTTGTAAATTCAAGCTGAGA
>ADZZ01000450.1 GCA_000179315.1 delta proteobacterium NaphS2 | reverse complement strand
TCTGGAAGCATAAAAATGGCGACATCCCCGGAACGTTCAATGATTCCGAGGACAGGAGGTTTTTCTTTTTCAAGAGTTCCTCGGCCCGGAGCACCCTTGAGCGCTCTGCACCGTGGTGCCTCGCCCTTTCTGACGAACTTTTTCCGGATGCCCTTTATGCCCTGCAATTACGTATACTTCGTCGCACTCTACTACCCCACTGACTTTACATCCCGGCTTCCTTGCAGCGATTTCGCTCCGAAGCAAAATAGTCATCCTGTGGGCGACATCCGGATTAAGGTCCAGCTCCGCGGCGATTTGCCTGTTGGATAGGTTTAGTCCCATGAGGTATAACATGACGATCCATACTCTGATGGGATGGTGTTTTCTTGCCAGAATGGTACCCGTAAAATCGTTGAAACGGCAACCGCAGTTATTGCATTTATAGTTCCGACAAAGCGGAGCATTACGTTTGTGACCGTTCTTTTTGACCCGGTTTGAGGTACATTTTGGACAACAAATACCACATGGCCACTTCTTTTCTCTGAAGAATTCGTAGCACTTAGCGGGGTCGATGAGTTCAAGGATTCCAATCTCCGGATTTGTAGACGATTTTGTGGTCATGGCTATCTGCATATTTAAGTGGACAGAAAGCCATCTTATTAATACCAAATCTGAAGAAATTCCCAGCGAAAATGACTTTGGCTCATACGACGTTTCCGCGTGCTCATGCGTGGGCTGCAAAAAGGACATTGATCAATGACGGCAGCAATGCTTTTCCTCTCCGGCGTACGTTATGGACAAACTCAAAAAAACTCAGATAAAGTGGTAAGTTTTCTTGAGACACGCCGCGATGTGGTCGCAGCCAAGATCGTAGAAGCGACCAAAAGCCCTCAATTGTATTGACATGAACTTCACAGAAGCCATCGCCGTCTTCATCTCTGGCATATTCTCCCTTACCATGACAAACAGTCTTATGGGTATAGCCCCAGTCAGTGAGATGATTGTAAATGCTGTACTCATCTGTATTCACCAAGGTTCCTGGTGTTATAACAGACCGCAAAATCGGTTCGATGGTTTTTTGTTTAACGTCTGGAAGCATAAAAATGGCGACATCCCCGGA
>ADZZ01000451.1 GCA_000179315.1 delta proteobacterium NaphS2 | reverse complement strand
GGCCTCACTCAGATTTAAAAGGAATTCCTCATAACTCAGGCTCTCCTGATTCGCTTGACGGATCACGCCCTCCAGCTCACGGAGCATCGTGGACAGTTTCAATTTTTTGAGATTCTCAATTAAGAGTGCTTTCATACCGGCGTTCATCGTCCACCTCCGATCTGTCCGTAAATGGATACGTCCGGAGCCGGAAAGGTCTGCCAGTTTTCCAGGGCTGAAAACGATTGATCCCTGCCACATTCTCTATGGATTAAGATGTGTTTAACGGCCTGGCTGGAGCCCGCCCCCGATGATAGCGCCGTCTCAACTGCCGATTCGATGGCTTCGGCAGAGTGGCCTTTGTAGAGCATCAAAACCAGAATGAACTCCTTGACACCTTTGGTATATCCCTGCTTTTGGCAGAATTTATCCAAAAGCCGTTCCAGACAAACAGGCCAGTTCGAACGCCATTGCCTGATAACACGGGCTGATTCAAATGCCTGGGGCCGCTTTAAAATCAGTTCAAGATAATGCTCAGGGAGAAGACTCCATTTGTTGTTCCCAAAAAGTCGCCCATGTGATGCGATTTTTTTGCTTCCGTAAAATATCTCCACCTCATCCACATATAAAACCACACGGACTTTACAATAGGCATACGCTGTTGGGACCGAATATCGATTCTTATCCACCATGACCGTGGAGTATTTATCCACCTTGCAGCCTGCGGTTTCAAGGTTGCTGAACTGGATGTCCGGCAGGGACAACAGATCCCCCTTTTCCTTCTCATACAGTTCATTGACCGTGTGCTCCCTGCCGCCAATTTGATGACCGCCATAGGAAAGACAATCTTTGAGAAGTCTTTGGTTCAGTTCTTCCAGGGAATCGGACTTTGGAACAGGAACCATGTAGTTGCGTCGTGCATATCCCACCAAACCCTCGACACCGCCTTTTTCATGACCTTGACCCCGATTGCAGAACCGGGGCTCAAAATTGTAGTACCCCCGGAACTTGTCATACGACTC
>ADZZ01000452.1 GCA_000179315.1 delta proteobacterium NaphS2 | reverse complement strand
GGTTATCGGACAACTCATGGAATTCGCAAGACCCATGCGCATTGAAGAGAAAATTACAGGCCTGGATACGCTCATCCGGCATTCATTGAAAATGGTGGAGGGCGACGCGCTCAAAAAGCATATCACACTTGAGTTTGATCGTGAACCCGGTATCGAGACAGCAAAAATTGATGCCGACAGGATCAAGCAGGTTCTTCTGAACCTTTATTTAAACGCCGTTGAGGCCATGGACGACGGTGGTTCATTGACGGTTTTGGCCAAGCGGTCCGAAAGGGATAGCGGCCTTAAAATTACCGTGTCGGATACGGGTCCGGGGATCGCGAAAAAAGACCTGCCCCACCTGTTTGATCCCTACTTTACCACAAAACCCTCCGGTACCGGTCTCGGGCTCGCCATTGTTCACAAAATCGTGGAATCCCATAACGGCGAAATAGAGATCACGAGCGCGCCCGGTGAAGGGACCGTTGTCACCATTTTGATCCCGCACGCTCTGGAGGACTGACTAAATGACGAAAAAAGAAAAATCGGTTCTGGTGGTGGACGATGACCATGCCCACCGGGTCATGCTGCGCACCCTCATATCCGGATGGGGATATGTGGTGGAAGAGGCGGACGACGGCGAAACGGCCATTGCAACGGTCCATGAAAAAGCGTTTGACCTCATTTTGATGGACATTCGGATGATCAAAGTTTCAGGGCTTCAAGCATTGGCGGAAATTCGAAAGTACAACCCCGCCATACCCATCATTATCATGACGGCTTATTCGTCCGTGGAAACCGCGGTTACGGCGCTGAAAAACGGGGCCTACGATTATCTCACAAAACCGCTGGATTTTGACGAATTGCGGCTGGTCATGGCCCGTGCAGTGGATCATCGTCATCTGAAAGAAGAAAACCGTCTCCTGAAAGAACGCCTGGGGGATCAGTTCAACACCCAGAACATCATCGGGCGCAGCCAGGTCATGGTGAAACTGCTGGAAACCGTCGCGCAGGTGGCCCCTTCGGAAGCCACCGTCCTGATAACCGGGGAATCGGGAGCGGGTAAGGAATTGATTGCAGGCGCCGTGCATTACAACAGCCCTAGAAAGGATGGACCGTTTATCAAAATGAATTGCGCGGCCGTCACAGAAACCCTTCTGGAATCGGAACTTTTCGGCCACGAAAAAGGCGCCTTTACCGGGGCCCACAAGAGGAAGGAGGGGAAATTCCGTCAAGCGGACGGTGGAAGCCTTTTTCTCGATGAAGTGGGTGAAATGGCCCTGTCCATGCAGGTCAAGCTGTTGCGGGCACTCCAGGAAATGGAGTTTTTCAGGGTCGGCGGCGAAGAGCTGATTAAAGTGGATGTTCGGGTCATCACGGCAACCAACAAAGACCTGCTCCAGGAGGTTGAAGCCGGCCGTTTTCGCGAAGATCTCTACTACCGTCTGAACGTTGTAACACTGGCAGTCCCGTCTCTGGCCGACCGAAGGGAAGATATTCCGCTCCTGGCCCGCCATTTTCTGGAACGTTTCACCGAAAAAAACCATAAAGATATTAAAGGGTTTTCACCGCATGCCATGGATCAGATGCTCAGGTATACGTGGCCGGGAAACGTTCGGGAGTTGATGAATGCAGTGGAGCGGTCCGTGGTCATGAGCCGATCCGAACGCATTCAACCGGATGATCTGCCGCCTGAGATTCAGAACCGTCAACAGGAAGACCCTGTTGACTTTTCCCTGAAGATATGGGATGAGGGCGTCTCACTTGAGGAAATGGAGAAGGCAACCATCATAAAAACCCTTGAATCGACCGCCGGCAACAAAAGTGAAGCCGCCAGAAGATTGGGAATTACCCGAAAAACCCTTCGAAAAAAGCTGAAGGACTATGGGATCGGACCGTCGACAAATAATCGCGACTTCCACCGCTGATGTCTTTGTAATCATTCTCCTTACGGATCAGAGGAAAACTTATGAACAAGGAACAAATCAGGATAAAATTGAACTCATGCTATTCAATCGGCAGATCCGAAGCGTTTCGTTCCAGGTTTTCATGTGAAGAGGATTTCAATGTGGTGCTGGCATCGGGAACGACCGTTGAAGAACTGCTCTTGCAGCTACCCGGTATCGGAAAACCGGAAGAATGGGATGACCTGGATCTCCATGTTTTTATAAATCATAAGTCTGTCGATTTCGACAAGGTCCTTGCGGAAGGTGATGTTGTCGATATTCACATCCCTTCATCGGGAGGATAATTTCCGGCCACTTTGTCTTTGTCCGCACGGAACATGTTGCGTATTTTAAACAATCCCAATACGTTGCGGGCTTTCACCTCCGAAGGGACCGACCCTGATCAAATCGCCCGAGCATGTCCATTTCAAAAAAAACATTACGAATCCTGGTTCCCTTATTTTTTGTTGTTTGCGTCATTTCCGGTTATGGTATCCACCATCAATATGTGCGGTTCAACAAAATCGTCCTTGAAAGATTCCAGGGCCGTCTATGGGAGCTTCCTGCCCGTGTGTATGCACGCCCCATGTCACTTTATCCCGGCATGCGTCTGAGCACCTCGACCTTTTTGTCGGCGTTGAGGCGCATGGGATACCGGCAGGTTAAGGATCCCAAAGCGCTCAACAGCCCCGGCCGATATTTTCGTAAGAGAAATATCTTCACTCTGTTTCGCCGATCCTATGAGCACGAAAAGGAAACGCATGCTTCCGGAAAAATTCAGATAAAGATAAAAAACAGCAGGGTCTCGGATTTGCAGGATGTGCGCTCCCGCGAATCCCTTGAGATGCTCCGTCTTTCACCTCTCCTGATCGGTTCTTTTTATCCGAAAAATAATGAGGACAGGGTTCCTCTTACCTTAAAAGATACGCCCCCGCTGTTGCCCAAAGCGCTTATTGCCATGGAAGACCGCTCATTCTATGAGCATCATGGGGTTGCGCCCCTTGCCATCTTAAGAGCTTTGCTTATCAACATTCGAGAAGGTCATGCATCACAGGGGGGCAGCACCATCAGCCAGCAACTGGCCAAGAATTTTTTTCTGACCCCTGAAAAATCCATCAAACGCAAACTGGACGAGATGTTTGTGGCCGTGGCCATGGAGAATAATTTCAGCAAAGATGAAATTCTTGAAACCTATTTAAATGAAGTGTATCTGGGGCAGGATGGCAAGCTGGCCATACACGGTTTCGGTCTGGCCAGCTCATTTTATTTCGGGAAGGGCATCAACGATTTAGAACCGCATGAAATTGCGCTTCTGGTGGGGATGCTCAAAGGCCCGTCCTATTATAATCCCCGCAAACATCCCGAAAGGGCGATTTCCCGCCGCAACACGGTCCTCAATATTATGCGCGACCAGGGCATTTTGTCACCCGAAACGGTTAGGCTGTCCCTGGCTGCCCCGCTGGGTGTGATCGAGGAATTCACCACGGCAAATACGCCCTTTCCCGCCTATCTTGATCTGGTGAAGCGCCAGCTGCTCAGGGAGTACCGGGAATCGGATCTTCGTTCCGCGGGCCTGCGCATTTTCACCACCCTTGACCTTCAGGTGCAACTGGCGGCCGAAGAAGCGGTTCAATCCCAACTTGAAAGCATCGAGGCCAACCACCGGATGCCATCGGAGCCGCTAGAGGCGGCGGTTGTGGTTACCTCCACCGGAAGCAACGAAGTACTGGCGCTGGTGGGCGGGCGGAGAGATTCCGTTAAAGGTTTTAACCGCGCTTTGGACGCAACGAGGCCCATCGGGAGCCTGATCAAGCCGGCCGTATTTCTAACCGCTCTGAATGATCCTAAACGCTACACCCTTGTGACGCCCATTGATGATGGACCCATTACGGTCCGGCTTCCCAACGGCAAATCCTGGACCCCCAAGAATTATGACCGGAAGCATCACGGAACCATTCCCCTCTACCAGGCCCTGGTCCATTCTTATAATAGTTCCACGGTGCGGTTGGGAATGGACCTGGGATTGAAGCAGGTGTCCGGTACATTAAGGAAAATGGGATTCAAGAAAAAAACAAACATGTATCCCGCCACCCTTCTGGGTGTAATTGAAATGTCTCCCATCGAAGTGGCCCAAATTTATCAGACGCTTGCGTCAGGTGGTTTCTACTCTCCCATCCGGACGATCCATTCCATTTACACGTCGGCAGGCGAAATTCTACAACGATATCCCCTCACCATAAACCAGAATTTCGATGCGGGCCCCATATATCTTCTCAATAAAACACTGCAAACCGTGGTGACGGAAGGAACGGCGAAATCACTTAAAAGGCTTGTCCCGAAATCATGGGGAACCGCCGGCAAAACCGGCACCACAAACGGTTTACGGGACAGCTGGTTCGCGGGATTCACCGGCAGCCAGCTGGCTGTGGTCTGGGTAGGCCGGGATGACAACCGCCCCTGCGGACTCTACGGAGCAACGGGCGCCATGCGGGTGTGGGGGCGGTTCATGGCCGTGGTTCCCAATGCGCCCCTGATTCTGGCGCCACCTGAGAATGTTAAACCCTATGTTGTGGACATGAAGACCGGCTTAGCGTCCCATGGCGGGAGCCGCTATGCCATGACCGTTCCATTTATCGAGGGATCGGAGCCCCCGCCTCCTTCCGGAACCGAAACAGGCCACCGCGAGACGGATGGAAAAAGTGACGGCTCAGGATCAAAATTCCTCAACTGGTTAAAGGACTTGTTTAAATGAAAACAACAAAATTACACTTAAAAATGCTGTTCTTCCTTTTGGCCGTATGTTTGTTAAGCGCCTGTTCAACCGGGAGAAAAATCGTACCGCAAAAAAGACCGGCACCCATGAAAAAGGCGCCCGAACTGGGAGCCGGGAATTCATCCGGAGTCTCGCCCGACTTCTCCCATGAAGTCGTCTCCGATTTGAAGCACAAAGCAAATGAACAGATGAGAGCGGGCGACGCGGACCAGGCCTTCAGCACCCTGGAGAGTGCCCTCAGAATCAACCCCGGTGATCCTGCCATCTGGCACATGCTGGCCCATCTGCAGCTAAAGAGAGGAAATGCGGACCAGGCGGAGCAACTGGCCAGAAAGTCCAATCTTCTTGCCGGAAAAAACAACAACCTTCGCCGCCAAAATTGGCAGATTATTGCCCAGGCACTTGAACAAAAAGGGCTCGCCAAGGAAGCGGCGGCGGCAAGACGCCGGGCGGAAAAGTGAACATCCGGAAATCAATCCGGATTCCCTAAAATTTCCGGCCCGAAAACAAGAACCTGTTGCACGATATGCTACATCTTTTTTCTCCGCAACATGGATATTATCAAAGAAAATCCTATAACGCCCGCCAGTACGAATCCCACGATGCCCACCAGTGGGATATCATGCCACTTGGGGGGAATGCCCGCCAAAACCACCAGGGAGGAACCGATAATCAGCGCCGCCAACACGATGGCAAACACCATTCGATTGGTGGATCGACTGTAAGTTTCCTGGAGCGGTTCCAGTCCGGAATGGGCGAATTCAATCTTCAACTTGCCTTCCCTGGCCTGTTTTAAGATGGCCCTCACCTCGCCGGGGATCTCCCGGCCCAGTTGGATCAAGTCCGTGCCGACCTCCATCATATCCCCTGCAATTCTCTTGGGGCTCATGCGTTCTTCCTGAATCTTTCGAACAAACGGTTCCACCTGTTTCAGGATGTTAAAGTCCGGATCCAGCATGTTCGCAACCCCTTCGATGGTTCCCAGGGCCTTCATCATCAGATAAAGATCGGGTTTGATGCCGAGCTTATGGGTGGAAACCGTTTCAATCAGCTTCTGGAACAGTTCCCCCATCTCCAGCTTGCCTTGGCGCCCATAAATCTGCTCTTCCATTAGATCCATAAGATCCCGTTCCAGTACCTCCCGATCCGGTTCTTCCTCGTAATGGGTCAACCGCAATACGGACTCCATAATTTTTCTCTCGTTTCGGGTCGCAAGGCTGGTCACAAAATCCGTAAATTCCTCACGTTCATCCTTACGGATACGGCCCATCATGCCGAAATCGAGAAAGCAGATAATGTTATCCGGAAGTATGAAAATATTCCCCGGATGGGGATCCGCATGGAAAAAGCCGTGGACAAAAATCTGCTTCATGACCAGATTCGCACCATTTTCAGCCAAAAATTTCAGATCGCACCCTTCTCTCTTGAGTATATCGATATTGGACACTTTTGTTCCGGCCACATACTCAATGGTCAGCACGCGGGAAGAGTTGAGTCCCCTGTAAACCTTCGGCACGTAGATGGTATGGTTCCCCAGAAATTGCCGCGAAAAACGTTCCGTGTGATAGGCTTCGATGGTGTAATCGATTTCTTTTTCCAGGCTCCGCGCAAATTCCTCAACAATACGGGTAGGACGCTGAACCTCCATTTCTTCCACATGTCGTTCCATCAGGGATGCCAGATGAAGCAATATCTCCAGATCCACCTCAACAATCTCTTGAATCCCGGGTCTCTGAACTTTCACCACCACTTCGTCGCCGTCGGCCAGCCGCGCCCTGTGCACCTGACCGATGGATGCAGCGGCCAGGGGTTCGGTCTCAAAACCGGCAAAGAGTTCTTCAGGCGTTCCGCCCAGTTCTTCGGTGATGATGGTTCGGACCTCATCGTAAGAAAAAGCGGGTACATGGTCCTGCAGTTTGCTTAATTCCTCGGCGTACTCCAATGGAACCAGGTCCGGCCGGGTTGAAAGGATCTGCCCCAACTTGATAAAGGTAGGTCCCAGTTCCTCAACTGCCATTCGAACCCTCTCCGCACGGGAATGCTTTTCGATCTGCTCCCGGCGTTTTCTCGAAATCATCTGCAAGCCGACTTCAATATACTGTTCAATCTTGAGGGTTTCGATAATATCCCCGAAACCGTATCTGAACAAAACCCCCAGGATATCCCGATATCGGTTCAGGTGTCGGTACGTACGGCCCACAACCCC
>ADZZ01000453.1 GCA_000179315.1 delta proteobacterium NaphS2 | reverse complement strand
ACCCAATCCCGCAATGCACAGGCAGTGATCAATCACATCAATTTTTCCATAATGGCCGCAACAATCATTTGGATCTATGGTTCACGGCTCGAAAACATTCCCGAACGCAGGCACAAGGTCAAGGGTCGCAACAGTTTCGCCTTTTCCGACCTGAGACATATCATCGCTAAATCCGCATTGAGCGATGATTTTCATGCCGTTTGCAACCAAGACAACAAACTGCCCCGAAAATCTTTCCTGGAGGCGTTGCTGCGCATGGTCGGCTGATCAAGCCGGGGGCATTTTCTGTGAAACTTCAGAACAAAATATTCTTCGTGCTTTATTGTGGACAATATCCGGTGGGATAATGTGAACGGCAACATCGGGTCGCGCAAGCTAACGGAATAGGGGTACGACCGAGAGCAAGCGTCGGGAGTGCCCCGGCACCGGCGATAGGAAGAACTTGAAACCCGGCCGCCCATAGGCATCGTGGCTGTTGTCACAGATGTAGTCGATGTTGAAACGCGGGAGTGGTCACAGTTCCTGGCGATGACGGGTTTTCGCTCGATGTCGTCGGTGCATATCGGCGGGCCCGACCGGGCAGGCCAGCCCTTTGTCTCCGACAAGACTTGCGCTGATCCATGGATTCTTTCGTTGACAAGATCCCAGCGATCTATTCCCAGGCGACTTGCCTGGATCTGCCTTAGATCGTTTTAGGTAACTCAATGGCCTCCTGTGGACAAACCTGAAAACAGCTTCCACATTCATCACATCTTGAACCGTTCACTTCGTAAGGATCACCCGCCACGATAGCCTCGAAGGTACATACCTCAAAACACTCGCCGCATGCTGTACACTTTTCGGCGTTGATACGCGCACCTGCCTCATTGAAAGTCTCACCACCAAAGGCGAAACGGGTGCGCAGGAGTTTGTGGTCACGGTTCTCCATCTCGAAATCGAAGTCATAGATTTCGCCTTTTCCCTTAAAGATGCAGAAAAGCTTCAAAGCAGGGTACCGAGCCGCATCTTCCAGAAAGTACTTGTGAACTTCGCTTCCGGCCGCTGCCTTTTCTTTTACCGCGTCTTCGGGATTTCACGGGTCTCGCCAATAATACGCAAAGTGAAACCCGGAGCGAAAGTGGGTTGCCCCACAGCATTTTTTCCGGTCTTG
>ADZZ01000454.1 GCA_000179315.1 delta proteobacterium NaphS2 | reverse complement strand
CGGAAAAAGACATCACCATTAAGGGCAAAACCACCTCGCAGTATCTGGCCTCGGTGGTGATGGGTAACCTGCCGCCGCGCCCGTTTAATATCCGGATGCGCAGGATGACGCCGGACAGCACCACAGACCAGCTGCAGAACAAAACGCTCTGGTCGTCATACACTGAAATCATCGATGTGAAACAGTGCTACCCGAACACGGCACTGGTCGGCGTGCAGGTGGACTCGGAGCAGTTCGGCAGCCAGCAGGTGAGCCGTAATTATCATCTGCGCGGGCGTATTCTGCAGGTGCCGTCGAACTATAACCCGCAGACGCGGCAATACAGCGGTATCTGGGACGGAACGTTTAAACCGGCATACAGCAACAACATGGCCTGGTGTCTGTGGGATATGCTGACCCATCCGCGCTACGGCATGGGGAAACGTCTTGGTGCGGCGGATGTGGATAAATGGG
>ADZZ01000455.1 GCA_000179315.1 delta proteobacterium NaphS2 | reverse complement strand
AGGGTCTGGCGTGATCAGGGTTATGCCGAGTTTGCGCAGACCAGGGATAAATGCTGTGACCGGAAAGCTGATCCGTTATCCACAAAAAGCCGCATGGGGATACCTCGCCTTAAAACGGCTTGTTTCAACACCTCCATGAAGGCAGCGGTATTTTCCGAATGGGCGCGGCATAGGGGATCACCCGGGTCGCATCATCAATAAAAGCGATGAGATAGGTTTTTCGTTTCCTGCCGTCATTTTTCCTGACCGCCGGACCGTACATGACATCACTCATGAACAAATCCCCGGCATTGAGGTAGGCGAAGCGACGATGGTCTCTATCAGGTGATGTAATCTTTCGGGTTAACCCGTGGCGTGCCAGCAGTTTATACACGGTGGATCTGGGCATCCGAACATCATCGGGAATGTTGCCGGATGCTCTGACTTTCTTGATTAACAGCGGAACGGTTAGTTCCGGTTCTTTTTCTTTGGCCTCAAGAAGTAAATCCGAAATCTCAAGGGGCAGCTTTCTCGTTTCCCCCTTGTCCGTGCGCTCTTTGGGCAGTAGGGCGTCAAAACCGCCCTTGCGGTATTTTTTCAACCATGAACGGATCGTCTCTTCAGCCACACGGGTGCGTCTGGAGCCGGGAATAACATATTCCTGCCCTGCTTTCTTCCTGATCTGAGCGTAAAGCCCTCTTGATCCGGGCGGCAAATGAACAAAATCCGCGATAATCCCGTAGCGAAATAGCGCCACCTGCTCTTGTAGTTCGTTTTCTGCCATCTAAAACCTCCATTCTTATAAAAAAATTGGCGAACGGAAGCCTTTTACCCCATCAAACGGGCATAAACAGTCCCCATCAATTGTTGGAAAACCCAAGGTGGCAATACCGCTTGCCGGAACGGGGGCCGAATCCGACAATAGGCGGCATGGATGGCAGATATTCCCGACCCATTTCACGCAA
>ADZZ01000456.1 GCA_000179315.1 delta proteobacterium NaphS2 | reverse complement strand
ATGTCTATTCAGATTGTTATACCGTTTGTCTCCTTTCCCGGGGTGCGTCTGGCAGTGATGAAAGGTGCGTACAATTTCACATATACGGATAAGGCAGAAAA
This sequence comes from delta proteobacterium NaphS2, assembly GCA_000179315.1. GTDB lineage: Bacteria > Desulfobacterota > DSM-4660 > Desulfatiglandales > Desulfatiglandaceae > NaphS2. The sequence continues at coordinate 1,479 of ADZZ01000456.1, read as the reverse complement.
AGCGCGCTTTTTGGAGTACTGATAGTCAAATGTATCAAGAAACGGTCGAGTAAAATCGTTTATCAATACAGTTGGTTAGCTTTTAGATCGGTTCAATTTCCTGAAATGAAGCGCTGTTTTTGGTAATATTTGCGGTTGGTGTTTTGGCTCCCCCACAAGCCTGGAAAAGTCTGAAGTTAGATCAAATGAACCGTGTCCGAGAGCTCAATGAACTTAAAGTGCCTCCAGGCAACCGACTGGAGCTCCTTAAAGGCGACCGAGAGAATCAATACAGTATTCGTATTAATCAGCAATACCGAATTTGTTTTACATGGGAGGAAGGCCATGCCTACGAAATCGAAATTACAGATTACCACAAATGAGATGGTTGGTCGACGACTGCCTCGAAATCGCCCCCCCAACACATCCAGGGGAGATGCTTTTCGAGGAATTTATTAAACCGCTTGAACTTACACAAGCAGAACTTTCTCGTCGCCTGGGCGTATCTTATCCCCGCCTAAACGAAATTATTAAAGGCAGGCGTTCGGTAACTCCGGATACTGCATTGCGACTATCCCGTGTTTTAGGTATGTCTGCAGATTTCTGGCTGGGCTTGCAACAGGATTGGGATCTCTGGCATGCCATGAATAGCCCCGAAGCAAAACAGATTAATCGCCTGAAGCCGATTTCCATAGATCAACATTCTTTTGCATAACGAATAAGGTTAGATTGTGAGAGCGGAGCGAACCACAATCTGAACCGTTTGTTGGACAAGCCCGGTTACTATATATAGAAAACAGCTTTTTTGAAAGAGGCAGCTTGATCAGGACAGAAGTGAGACAGGGATTTTCTGCTTCTGCCCATATGCTCTTTGAAATAGATTTGCCTGAAGAACAAGGCTTTCAGAAGCGGAATATGCAGTTTTTTTGCGCATAGGTGTCCATTACCGGGGAAACCGGGCTTTTTCATAAACCGGTGATGTTGGCTCTGGGTTACATAACGATTTCTCCGTGTTCGCTCATGTAAGGCAGGTGGACCTGCTTCGCCGGCGGTTTTGCTATTTTTGTCAGGACAATTTTCATGGCCGCTCCGCATACCGGGCAGGTAATTGTTGGCCGTTCTTTCAATTTCTTGGCAAACATATTGAGCGGATTAACCCGGAGCACCATCTGCAAAAAACAGATGAGCTTTTTGCTGCATGGATGGAGAAAACCGTAACACCTGGCCCTTCGAAAGCCCTTGGGCAGCACATGGAGCATGAGCAGATAGAGGAAATATTCCCCGGTGACGGTCCTGCTTCTGTATTGCCCGGTTTTGGCATGGAGATACCTGAAGGTGACCATGCCGTTTTCGCATTGCAGAATATCCTGTTCCCGGATGACGCCCCGGTAGAGATATCTGCCAAGATAAATGATTGCCTTGTCGCGTTGCCGACGTCTTTGCAGTCAACGACCCACTGTTTCGGGCATCTTCTGGCACGCTCAGCCCGTGGTCACATGG
>ADZZ01000457.1 GCA_000179315.1 delta proteobacterium NaphS2 | reverse complement strand
CACGGACTTGAAGCTGTCGGTTGAGCAAATTATCGAGTATTATGGGGCCAGGTGGAAAATCGAGTCGGGTTTCAAGGAGATCAAGCAAGACATTGGAAGCAGCAAAAGCCAAACCCGCAATGCACAGGCAGTGATCAATCACATCAATTTTTCCATAATGGCCGCAACAATCATTTGGATCTATGGTTCACGGCTCGAAAACATTCCCGAACGCAGGCACAAGGTCAAGGGTCGCAACAGTTTCGCCTTTTCCGACCTGAGACATATCATCGCTAAGTCCGCATTGAGCGATGATTTTCATGCCGTTTGCAACCAAGACAACAAACTGCCCCGAAAATCTTTCCTGGAGGCGTTGCTGCGCATGGTCGGCTGATCAAGCCGGGGGCATTTTCTGTGAAACTTCAGTGCGTTGACTTCACGGTATTTTCCGTACAGGAAGACGTGATAGGTTGAAGCGTACGCCATGAATGCCGCCGCCATTTCAGCGCACGAACCCAACCTGCTGTCATATTTTTTGGGTCTTCCCGGCTTTTTGGAAGAACCGTTCTTGGGGATGGAGTACAGTACGGTATTGGAACGTAATCTTGAAAGCAAATGAACAAAATTTCCGAGTTTGGTGCGGAGGGGTTTGAACAGGCCGTTAGTTCCGAACCAGCTGTCACAAATGATTATTATGGTAATATAGAAAATTTAGAGCATGAAAACCAAGATTTGGAGGATCGAATTCTTGATTTACAAAAGAGAATGAAAAAACAGAATATAAAGTAAAATTTTTCTAACCTCCGCGTTCACGGGGACGGCGAAGACCATGCCGCCCGTGACGCAGGCGTTCGCTTTAAAAATCATCTTGACAAACGTAACCCTTTAGGTTACGCGTAGAATTAATGATTAAGTCATTTAACCATAAAGGATTAGGGGACTTTTTTTATACAGGCGGCAAGAAAGGCATCCGGCCTGAGCATGCAAAAAGGCTTGCGCGAATTCTTGATCGGCTTAATGCCGCAAGTGACATAAAAGATATGAATTATCCGGGTTCTTTCCTGCATCAGTTAAGTGGCGATAAAAAGGGTCTTCATTCAGTACAAGTATCTGGGAATTGGCGCATATTTTTTCGATTTATCGATGGTGATGCCTATGTCGTCGATTATGATGATTACCATTAGGGGGTCAATACAATGAGAAAAATGATAAGACGTCCGACTCACCCGGGCAATATTATAAAAGAAGATTACCTTTCGCCTTTATCCATTACCATTAAGGATATGGCGGTTTCTCTTGGTGTTTCAAGAAAAACATTGTCCAAAATCATTAATGAACGAGGCGCTATCACGCCAGATATGGCCTTGCGTTTATCCAGAGCATTTGATACCACTCCTGATTTTTGGTTGAATTTACAGAAAAATTATGACTTGTGGTATGCTGAAAACGAATCACAAGAGTGGAAAAAAGTAAGACCGTTTCCTAAAGACACACTTCACCAACAGAATTCATCGCCTGGCAGCGAACACGGCGTTTAACTCAGACGGCTAGTACTGTGGCGGTTTGAAAATTTGTGCCATAAATATATTCAGCAACATTCCGGAAGGCCGCTGCTATTTTACCGCCCCTGGTTAACTTAGGCGTTGGGCCTCTAAAAACTTAATTCTTGACTTTCGATGTCAAAGTAATTACAATGTAATCACATTAATTTGAAAGGAGAACGCTAGTGAGAGCGCGCGTAATAAAAATTGGTAATTCCCAAGGATTGCGTATTCCAAAGCCGATCCTTGAGCAAACCGGGATAATGGATGATGTTGAAATCGAGGTTGAAAAAAATCAAATCATCATCCGACCCATTAAAACTGTTCGGGAGGGCTGGGATGCCGCTTTTAAAATTATGGGCGAAAAAGGTGATGATGAACTGATACTTGACGAAAATATTTCACATTCATGGGATGAGGAAGAATGGCAGTGGTAGTGAAACGTTTTGACGTTTACTTGGTAACTGAAGTTTCACAGAAAATGCCCCCGGCTTGATCAGCCGACCATGCGCAGCAACGCCTCCAGGAAAGATTTTCGGGGCAGTTTGTTGTCTTGGTTGCAAACGGCATGAAAATCATCGCTCAATGCGGACTTAGCGATGATATGTCTCAGGTCGGAAAAGGCGAAACTGTTGCGACCCTTGACCTTGTGCCTGCGTTCGGGAATGTTTTCGAGCCGTGAACCATAGATCCAAATGATTGTTGCGGCCATTATGGAAAAATTGATGTGATTGATCACTGCCTGTGCATTGCGGGTTTGGCTTTTGCTGCTTCCAATGTCTTGCTTGATCTCCTTGAAACCCGACTCGATTTTCCACCTGGCCCCATAATACTCGATAATTTGCTCAACCGACAGCTTCAAGTCCGTGGAGAAGATTGCGATCCACTGTGTTTTTCGAAAGACCCAGACAACCCGGACAGGGCACTTGAGTGTTTTGAGCATAACGATTTGGGAGTATGCGTTGACTT
>ADZZ01000458.1 GCA_000179315.1 delta proteobacterium NaphS2 | reverse complement strand
GTCTATGGGCTGACCCACTACCCTTTTGAAAAAGATCTGGAACCGGACAAACTGTTTGGTTCAAAAGCTGCTGATGAGCTTGAAGCCCGGCTTCATTATCTGTTGAAGCTGCGCGGTATCGGGCTTGTCACCGGAGAAGTGGGCAGCGGGAAAACCAGTATCTGCCGAAAGATGGCCGCTTCTCTGAATACGGGTCTGTACCGGGTGTTTTACGTTCCTCTGACCACCGGCAATGTAACGGATATCTACAAATCCATTGCCTGGGAAATGGGGCTAACCACGGAACGGAGCCTGGCAGCCCTTTATCGTTCCATCCATATGGAGGTCAACCGACTCTGTCTGGAATCCAAAATCAGGCCAGTGCTGATTATTGATGAAGCGCAATACTTGAGAAACGAGGTCCTCGAAAACCTCAGGCTGCTGACAAACTATGAGATGGACTCACAAAATCGTCTCTGCATGATATTTGTTGGCCAGGCCGAGTTGAGGCGACGGCTTTCACTGTCCGTCCATGAGCCTTTGGCTCAAAGGCTTGTGGTGCGTTATCACATATCCGGTCTTGCAAAAGAGGAGTTGCTCCCTTATCTGAAACACCGGCTTGAGTTGGCCGGAACCCAGATGGATCTTTTTGAACAGCCGGCTCTTGAAGCGCTTTTTCAGGCGACAAACGGTCTGCCACGCAAAATCAATCTGCTGGCACACCTCTCATTGAATGTGGCGGCACTGCAGAATGCCCAGCTTGTATCGGCTGAACATATTCTTACCGCAGTGGAGGAAACGGGATAGTGCTAAACCTGCATAATCAGATTCGGTGAAACAGAGGCGAGCTCTGCTGAGGAGCAACTCGCCAAGGGATAGCCGGATAGGCGACGACGAAATATCGTCATCGGGAGGGGAGTCTTCGGGCTCCCCTTTTTTATGTGATATTTCCGAGGAGCCTTCATGCCTAAAAAAACCTCGGGGTTTGGGGCAGAGCCCCAAGGGTTTTCTCGAAACAGCACCCCGATCAGAAGATAGGCAGTCCGTCACGCATCGCCTTGCAACGATAAATCAATCAGGCAAAAACAAAATATTCTTCGTGCTTTATTGTGGACAATATCCGGTGGGATAATGTGAACGGCAACACATAGACGAGGCGGCGTTGTTCAACTCTTTGTCTGAAAGGACTTCTTCCAGCAATTTATTGAGTTGAACGAACGACCTGTTATCTTTGGCCTTGTCTCGCAGATGCACGCCGGAAATGTTTTGCAGCAGGCCATGAACTGTTTTCAATCTACCGTAAAATTCCAAATGCGGACGGTCGAACGGAAAACCATATCCCTGTGAAGGCGATTCAAAAATCCAGTGTATGAGCGCATAGGTTGTCAAAGGCGGAATAGCTTCAAGTAAAGATGGCTGTCTCTCAGCCTTTTTTAAGACGGCCTTAAAATCAAAGATCGCTTCGGAATCCAAATCAATCTTTTTCTCCAGATATCTGGCCTTCTGTCTCAGCGATGTTCTCACATTATGCTTTCTCAGACAGGCGATAATAAGCTGGTAATCATCCAGAAGCAAATCTTTGCCCACGTCTCGCAAAAAGTGAAAATGGCAAATATAGTCGGGAAGACCTGGAAAGACTTCCTCAACCGCACGCAGTATTCCGATACCCATATCATGTACCAATGCAACAGGATCGCCGTAATGATTCCTGATGCGGCGGAAAAATGGAATGAGCAGCTCCTTTTTCTCAGAAGGAATTTTGATGTTATCCAGGATCCATTCCGATACTCCGTCCATGCCGCAGAACAGGTGGGGGCTGTCACCCTCGCATGTTCCGTCGACATGAAGAATATAGCCACCCCGTTTAGCCATTGACTGGACCAGTTTTTCTCTACTTTCCCCATGTGCCAAAGCTAGATAAACAACAAATTTTCTACCCAAATACCCGATTTCCCGTTCCGAAATGAAAATATTTCTGGTATTCAGCGCTTCCCGGATTTCTCGCTCATTACGGCAGTGGACAAAAAGTTCATTGCCAATGTATTCGATGATGTCAAAGCCGTAAGTGCATTTATCGGGGGCGAGAGACCGTAACTGACGTGAACTGAAGATCTTTTGATCCTTCGGACACTCCAATATGGTTTCCCGGGCTTCAAATGCTCCGATATCCATGGTCACAACCGTTTTTCTCCAGCTTTTCAAAACTTGTAATCGGGTACCACATTCATTGCACCGTTCCGCTTCAGGATAAAAGTGAATCGTCGGTGGGGAACAGGGTTCCCGAACGAACCCCCGAAACCAACCCTTTTATGCAGCTGCTAAGGAGCTTTACCGCTTTGTAGCCGGAGTTTTTTTCTATGGCCGAAAATAACGGTTGCTAAATGAATACCCCATATTATTCGAATGGTTACGCTTTTCTCGCAGATTCTGATCAAGTATGCGCATCTGCCATGCACTCAGTTTTACCTGATTTTCACATAACATACCAACCATATTATGGAAAAATTGTTGACTTGCGCCTACCGGCATGGCAAAGTATGCGCAAAATGATTGTTTATTGCACATACTTTGCCATGGGGTGGATATGGATGCGGAAAAGGCCATCAAGGAATTTCAAAAACGAAAAGTGGTCACAATCGAAGAGATTGCGGATCTCCTCGATTCTTCCGTGACCACCGCCAGAAGACAACTGAAAAAATGGCGGACTTACACGAGCTTTAATATGAATGGGCGTTATTACAGTCTTCCGGGAATTCCGCGATTTGATGAACACGGCATATGGAAATACCGGGAGATCCTTTTTTCACAATACGGAAACCTTATGCAGACAATTTCTCAGCTTATCGAGAGATCTGAAACGGGATTGAATGCCAGACAGATTGCCCAACTGGTTGAAATTGTCCCTAACAGTTCCGTTTTTTCCCGGCTGCAGCATGCTCCGGGAATCCGACGAGAAAAGCATCAAGGACGTTTTGTATACTTCTCCGAGGAAAAATATCAGGAGCAAAAATCGGGATTGTCCAGACCGCATCATGTAAGATTTCCGACAGATTCGGAAAGCGTGATGATTCTTGTTCAACTTGTCAAATACCCTCATAGCAGCATCGAGGAACTGTTCGAAAGAGTTGCAGAGCAGGAATCCGGATTGAACCTCAGTAATT
>ADZZ01000459.1 GCA_000179315.1 delta proteobacterium NaphS2 | reverse complement strand
ATCGTTGCAGGCGATGCGTGACGGACTGCCTATCTTCTGATCGGGGTGCTGTTTCGAGAAAACCCTTGGGGCTCTGCCCCAAACCCCGAGGTTTTTTTAGGCATGAAGGCTCCTCGGAAATATCACATAAAAAAGGGGAGCCCGAAGACTCCCCTCCCGATGACGATATTTCGTCGTCGCCTATCCGGCTATCCCTTGGCGAGTTGCTCCTCAGCAGAGCTCGCCTCTGTTTCACCGAATCTGATTATGCAGGTTTAGCACTATCCCGTTTCCTCCACTGCGGTAAGAATATGTTCAGCCGATACAAGCTGGGCATTCTGCAGTGCCGCCACATTCAATGAGAGGTGTGCCAGCAGATTGATTTTGCGTGGCAGACCGTTTGTCGCCTGAAAAAGCGCTTCAAGAGCCGGCTGTTCAAAAAGATCCATCTGGGTTCCGGCCAACTCAAGCCGGTGTTTCAGATAAGGGAGCAACTCCTCTTTTGCAAGACCGGATATGTGATAACGCACCACAAGCCTTTGAGCCAAAGGCTCATGGACGGACAGTGAAAGCCGTCGCCTCAACTCGGCCTGGCCAACAAATATCATGCAGAGACGATTTTGTGAGTCCATCTCATAGTTTGTCAGCAGCCTGAGGTTTTCGAGGACCTCGTTTCTCAAGTATTGCGCTTCATCAATAATCAGCACTGGCCTGATTTTGGATTCCAGACAGAGTCGGTTGACCTCCATATGGATGGAACGATAAAGGGCTGCCAGGCTCCGTTCCGTGGTTAGCCCCATTTCCCAGGCAATGGATTTGTAGATATCCGTTACATTACCGGTGGTCAGAGGAACGTAAAACACCCGGTACAGACCCGTATTCAGAGAAGCGGCCATCTTTCGGCAGATACTGGTTTTCCCGCTGCCCACTTCTCCGGTGACAAGCCCGATACCGCGCAGCTTCAACAGATAATGGAGC
>ADZZ01000460.1 GCA_000179315.1 delta proteobacterium NaphS2 | reverse complement strand
GAAGGGATTACCACCATTGAAGAAGTTTTTCGTGTGGCCCCCCCGGAAATTACAGGCGAATCCCGGCGTCCCCATGCGGATGCTTCTCCTCATGAAGATGTGATACCAAAAGATGAGAATATGGTAGACGGTGAATGTTTGCCGAGCACCGACTGCCCGACAAAAATTCTTGTGGTTGACGACAATCTCGTCGTTCTGAAACTCCTCCGACATCTGCTGGAATCGCAGGACTATCTGGTTATCACGGCACAAAACGGCGTAGAAGCTTTGAAGCTGGCATCAACAGAAGACCCGGACATGGTTGTCACCGACTATGTCATGCCGGAAATGGACGGCGTTGCTCTCATCAAGGAACTCAAGCGCCGGAAAGAGACCCGAAACATTCCCATCATGATGTTGACAGCCAAGGACGAAGAAGAATCGGAATTGGAAGGTCTGGATGCAGGCGCCGATGATTATCTGACCAAACCCATTGCCCGAAAACGTTTCCTGGCAAGGGTGGCCCGGTTGCTCAAACGTTCGGTTTAACACAAAACACCATTATCAAGTCAGTCCATARYGGCCGGAAATATCCTCAATAATGATATCCAGCCACTCCATGGCTTTTGCAACCGAATCTCTGTAGGCCCGATCTTTGCTGACAACCATAAAATCCCTTTCCACCTCTCGAATTTCCATCAGGAGCGGCAGGTCTTTTTTGTCCTCCATTGTATGGTAGACCACCCATGAAAGGAGAATCCATACGTATGCCCGAAAAGGAAAAAGCCAACAGCGCCCTTTTGAAATGGCCAAGGCTTATCGAAGGCCTTCTGATCAAGCGGTATAAGCGGTTCATGGCGGATGTGAAATTAAAAAACAATCATGTGGTGACCGCCCACTGCCCCAACTCGGGCAGCATGAAGGAATGCTCCGAGCCGGGTCGTGTCGTCTATCTCTCCCACCACAACAAACCGTCGCGCCGCCTGAAATACACCTGGGAAATGATCCAAATGGAAAACTCGCTGGTCGGCGTTAATACCATGGTGCCCAACCGGCTCACCGAAGCCGCCGTTTTAGCAGGTGACATTCCTGAACTGGCTGGCTATGAAACGGTTCGAAAGGAAGTCAAGTACGGTGAGAATTCCCGCATCGATCTGCTTCTCGAAAATGATAATGACCGCTGCTTCGTTGAAATCAAGAATTGCACCCTGGTGACGGAGGGCCTCGCCTGTTTTCCCGATGCCGTGACCTCACGGGGCCTGAAGCATTTGGTTGAGCTTCAGAAACAGGTGGAAAAAGGGCATCGCTCGGTGATGTTCTACCTCATTCAAAGGATGGATGCGAACCGGTTTGAACCGGCGGACCATATCGACCCGGCCTATGGTGAGGAATTGCGAAAGGCCGCTTCAAACGGCGTGGAAGTGCTGGTCTACGATGTGAAAATGGACCTAGAAGGGATCCGGCTGAACCATCCGGTGCCTTTTCAACTGAGACCCAAATCGAGTCTCTAAAGGGCCCCTTCCAGATCTTCAAACTGGTCTTCGATCTTGTAGAGCATTTGATCCAGCTCGTCTAGACGCCGCGCCAGGAGATGTTCCCGTGCCTGCTCTTTCAGTTTCTTCAGTTGGGTCACATAGGGGCCCATTACATCCTTCAATTCCGGTGGGGTGTCCGGATGTTCGAAGAGGGTCGCCAGGGTATCGATCAGGTCATAGAAGGAAGGGTCCTTTTTAAGGGCTTCCCCAAAGGACAAGCGCCGGAATAATTCCACCAGGTGAGGAAACCGCTTTTCAAAAGGGGTTTCGAAAAAAGGAGTGACATGGATATCGATCTGCATGAATTGGCTCATTTTACCCTCCTCATTCAATCCAACTCGGATTTTAACTGTTTCGCCATGATCCGCTCGTAGAGGGGCAGCACCAGCCGGCTCATCCACCAGGTGATTTTACCCACGGGCGTTAATACCAGAAGGTCTTTTCGTTTAAGCGCCCCTCTGTAGAT
>ADZZ01000461.1 GCA_000179315.1 delta proteobacterium NaphS2 | reverse complement strand
TCCAAGTCACAATAACATGGACAAACGCTATGCCTCATACATAACTTCCTGAGGCATTATTTTGTAATTCCATTCGCCATGAAAACTTGCTCGCTCAATGTTCAGCTGGGCCATTTCATCATCTCCTACTTTAAGACCCTTTTCATATTGCGCATCATCAATATTAGCTTCTATTTTCAAGCCTTTTTTGGTCGTAGTGTTTGAAATCAGGTTAATTATTGTTCCCAGACTGTCCAATGGCCGCCCGCGCCAGTTTTTGCTTATGAAAGAAAACATTTGATGCTCGATTTTGTTCCATTTGCTTGTCCCGGGCGGAAAATGACAGATGCTGATCGAGATTCCCAATTCATTTGCCAGAGACTGAATCTCTTTCTTCCACAAACGAACTCGCCATCCGTTGCTACCGCCGCCGTCTGCTGTAATAAGCAACCGGGTAGCAACGGGATATCTGAAACAACCCATTTCACTCCACCACCGCCGAATGCTTTCAACTGCAAATTGTGCTGTATCTCGACTGATACCGAGGCTTACCCATCCCTCATTACGTGTCAAATCATAGATACCGTAAGGACAAGCTTTTCCTTTTTCTTTGTCCGGAAAGTCATATGTGTTCACATTGGTTGGCTGGCCAGCGGGTTCCCACTCCATACCGTTGTTTTTATATTGGCCAATGTTTTCCTTTTTTTTGGCATCGACTGAAATAACGGGCTGACCATCGTTTTGAAAATCTTTAACCTGCTTGTATATAAAATTGAACTGCGCATCTCGATCCGGATTTTGTTTCCCCTCTTTAACTTTTCTATTGGCCTGCATGCTGTAACCCATTTTCTGGAGCATCAAGTATACAGTCTTTTGGGATACATTATGCCCTTTTTTTCGAAGGGCT
>ADZZ01000462.1 GCA_000179315.1 delta proteobacterium NaphS2 | reverse complement strand
AACAGAAGAGCTCAATGGAAAATACTGGAGTTATCCGTTTAAGAAAGCCTGGGAGATCTACAACCAGGATAACATCTGCTGGATGAAGCGGCACTGGGTCAAACAAATATGTTCGGCTTGATCCTGACAGAAGGATTTTTCGACGTAGCAAAGCTTGTGGAGGCCGGTTGCCGCAATGCCGTGGCGCTAATGGGAAATGCCATCTCCTTGGGGCAGATCGAGCGGTTGGTGTGGATCCGTTCCCGGGTTCGGTTTCCTCGCATCCTGTTGTTTTTGGACCGTGATCCGGCGGGGAAAACTGGGGCTTTGCAGGTACGGGAAAGGCTCTTTCACCACGGTTTTCCCGTCACTGTATTTGACTGGGAACAGTTGGTGTCTTTCAATGGTGAGAAACCCAAGCCCATTCCGGAATCCATAAAGGACCCGGCGGACATGTCGGTGGAACAGATTCAAACACTACGCAGGCACGGGATATTTTGAAAACAGGATGAAGGAGGAAACATGAACATGTCACTGGCTGAAATGGAAAAGCATCTCAAAACCCTCCGGCTCCATGGTATGATCGCCACCCTGGAGACCCGAATCGTCCAGGCCAATCAGGGCGCTTCTTTTACTGAGGTCTTTGCCTGTCTGATCCAGGACGAACTGGATTACCGAAAAAGTCGCCTTACACAAACGCGCCTCAAGGCATCCGGTCTCACGGAGCAACCCACCCTGACCGAGTTTGATTGGGGCTTCAATCCGAAACTGCCCAAGATGGACATCTATGAACTGGTGAGCGGAAAATTTATCCGGGAGGGACACGATGCGCTTTTAATCGGATCCCCAGGGACAGGGAAAAGTATGATCGCCAAAACGGTTGCTAACGCCGCCATCCTTGCGGGATACAAAGTGGTGTACCGGGAAGCCCACACCTTTTTCGAGGATCTTTTTGAAGCCACTCAACTAAACGGAGAAAAA
>ADZZ01000463.1 GCA_000179315.1 delta proteobacterium NaphS2 | reverse complement strand
CGATTGTGTACATAATAAAATGGTTTCACAGAGGGTCATGATGATGGTGTTACAAATCCGACCCCGCTGAACATAAAATTTGTGCTCAGAAATAATTAGCAATATCTTTCAAACCCTGCCGTTTTCCTTTTTTGGCAGGAGATGAATCGCCCATAGTCCAGAAATTCGTTAAATCGGAAATTCGCCGGAAGAAACGCATTATCTTTCAAGTTCAGACTATATTCGTGTGCTCGTCAGTTTGGGGGGAGATTCTCGAGTTGTTCAAGCTTGTCTGTTGTTTTGCTTTCAAAAATGGGGTGGCTGACCTTTTGCGCGGTCCAATCCGTTCAGGAATGCGGTCCACGGGTTTTTCAGGATTGCCTTTCCGATTTTCATCATTCAAGACAAAACAGTTGAGACATAGATACCCTGTCTATTAGCGAAATGGAGGCCTGTTATTATGGTTCACGGGGGGCAAATCAAGGAAGGCGACACCATTTTGAAGCTTGAAGACATCCATATGTCTTTTGGCAAGGTGGCTGCACTGGCCGGTGTTAATCTGGAAGTCAAGAAGGGTGAGATTCATTCCATCATCGGTCCTAATGGTGCCGGGAAGACGGTCATGATGAACTGTATTAATGGCCTCTATAAACCTCAGCAAGGGAACATCTACCTGAAAGGGGAGCGCGTTAATGACATGAGACCTTATCAGCGGGCCGAAAGGGGGCTTTCGCGGACTTTCCAAAAGCTGGAATTGTTCGGTGGAATGACGGTTCTTGACAATATCCGTCTTGGAAGGCACACCCACCTCAAAAGCGGTATTTTGAGCGGTTCCATATACGTGGGGAAAACCCGGCGGGAAGAGTTGGAGACCCGCAAATTTATTGAGGAGGAAATTATTGACCTTCTGGAGATCGAAAGTATTCGGGACAAAGCTGCACACATGCTGCCCTATGGACTTCAGAAGCGCGTTGAGCTGGGCAGAGCCCTTGCGCTGAACCCGGAGCTGTTACTGCTGGACGAGCCGCTGGCGGGACTGAATCTCGAGGAAGTGGAGGACATGGCCCGCTTTATTCTGGATATCAACGAAGAGGAGCGCTGGCGGGTGACCTGTATTCTGGTGGAACATGATATGGGGGTGGTCATGGATATCAGTCACCGTGTCAATGTGCTTAACTTCGGGGTTCAAATAATGGATGGAACGCCTGAGGAGGTCCAGGCAAATCCCGAGGTCATCAAGGCGTACCTGGGTGAAGATGATCTGTATTCCACAAGGAGGTAAATGAAGAGATGACAGAAGCTGGAATCGAAATCACCAAGGACCTCACGATCCCCAAACTTTTTGTCAGTCAATGCAGGAAATACGGCAAGAACAAGGTGGCCATGAGGGAAAAGGAATTCGGCATTTGGATCCCTTTTACGTGGCAGGACTATTATGACAATGTCAAATATCTTTCCCTGGGCATGGTCAGCCTCGGTTTGAAGCCGGGCGACAAGGTGGCCATGATCGGGGACAACCGCCCGGAAGGCCTTTGGGCGGAAATGGCCGCCCTTTGTGCCGGTGGTGTTGCGGTGTGGCTTTTCCAGGACTGCATGATGGATGAAGTAAAATACATCATTGATCATTCGGATACCAAAATGTTTGTGGGGGAAACCCAGGAAGAGGTGGACAAGGCGCTATCCATCAAGGAAGAATGCCCGAAACTTGAGAAAATACTCTGGGATGATCCAAAAGGTATGCGCAATTATCACCAAGATTTTCTCATGAGTCTTAAAAAAGTGCAGGAACTGGGCCGTGAACTGGATCGAAAAGATCCCGACCTTTTCGAAAAGCTTGTTCAACAGGGCACAGGCGATGATGTCTGCCTCTTATTCTATACTTCGGGAACAACGTCGCTGCCAAAGGGGGTCCTGTTGAGCCATTGGAACATGTTGACCATGGGACATAACCTGATGGCGGTTGATCCCTGCTATGATACCGATGATTTTGTTTCCTATCTCCCCTTTGCATGGATTGGTGAACAGATGATGTCCATTTCCTGCGGGCTTCAGGTGGGATACACGCTGAATTTCCCGGAAGAGCCGGATACGGCACAGGAAAACATTCGTGAAATCGGTCCTCATGTGATGTTCGCGCCACCCAGGCTCTACGAAGGCATGACACGTCAGGTTCAGGTCAAGTATATCGACGCCACATGGATTAAAAGGAAGATATATGAATTCGGCACGAAAATGGGCTATAAAGCCGCCAATCTAAAATTTGAAAAAAAGCCGGTTCCCCTCTCTCTGAAATTGTTGAACTGGATCGCTTATGGGATCATGCAGAAAAAGTTGAAAGACCATCTGGGGCTGTCCAGGCTGAGGCACTGCTATACCGGCGGCGCCGCCATGGGGCCTGATCATTTTCGTTTTTTTCACGCGCTGGGCGTCAATCTCAAACAAATTTACGGTCAGACCGAAATCGCCGGTATTTCCATTGTTCACCGGGACGGCAATGTCAAATTTGACACGGTGGGTACACCCATTCCGGAAACCGAAGTGAAAATTAACGAAGAAGGTGAAATCCTTTCCAAAAGCCCTTCGGTTTTCTTGGGGTACTATAAGAACGAAGAGGCCACAACCGAAACGCTGGTGGATGGATGGCTCCACTCGGGCGATAAGGGGTTCATTGATGAAGACGGCCACCTGGTGGTGTTCGACCGCTCCAAGGATGTGATGACCCTGAACGACGGACGGCCCTTTTCGCCCCAGTACCTTGAAACCCGTCTGAAATTCAGCCCCTTTATTGAAGAGGCCTGGGCCATCGGCGACAAAAGGGAATTTATTACCGCGGTTATGTGCATCGACTATGCGGTGGTGGGTAAATGGGCCGACGACCGCAAGCTCAACTATACCAGTTATCCTGAATTGTCTCAGAAGCCGGAAGTTTATGATTTGATCCAGAAGCAGATCGAGGAAGCCAACAAGGACCTGCCGGTTCCGGCGAAAATTCATAAATTTATAAACCTTTACAAGGTATTTGACGCGGATGATGAGGAGTTGACGCGAACTTCAAAGCTCCGTCGTGCCTTTGTGACGGAGCGGTACAAGGACATCGTGGATGCCCTTTATTCCGATGTCGACGTCGTGCACATGGATACCACCATTACCTATGAAGATGGGCGGGAGCAGCGCATTAAAACCGATTTGCGAATTCAGAAACTAAACATTTAGTGCAATATGGGCAGGCCAAAGTTTAAGTGAGGAGGAAGCGAATGGAGCTTTTTTTTATGAGCTTGACCACGGGAATTATGGTTGGCGGCATCTATGCCCTGGTGGCTCTGGGATGGGTTCTCATCTACAAGTGTTCGGGGGTTCTGAACCTGGCCATGGGGGAGCTGACCCTTATCGGGGCTTATGTCACCTATAGCTTTTACGAAATGGGGATGCCGTTTATCCTGGCCGTATTTCTGACCCTGTTGGTGGGCATTGTCCTCGGGTTTCTGACGGAGCGGATTTTTCTGGACCGGCTCATCGGCGAGCCGATTCTGGCGGTCATCATGGTGACCGTGGGCCTTTCTTTCTTTCTGAAAGGGCTTATCGGATACCTCTGGGGATCGGATACCCGTGTTTTTGAACCGTCTGTTTTTGATATCAAACCGATTTCTGTTGGGATTCTGAAGATTTCTCCCGTCTATCTGTGGTCTTTTATTCTGGCCATTGTTTTGCTCATCGTTTTTGTCTGCTTCTTCAAATATACCCGATGGGGCCTTTCCATGCAAGCCACGGCGGATGATGAAACCGCCGCTCTTTCTCTGGGTGTCAGTGCACGCTTCGTATATTCAGCGGCCTGGGCCATTGCCTTTATGAGTGCGGGGGTTGGCGGTGCGCTTTTGGGAAACATCAACGGCATTAATATTTCCGTGGGTTACCTGGGTCTGCTGGTGTTGCCGGCGGTCGTGCTGGGGGGGCTGAACTCGGTGCCAGGCGCCATTGTGGGTGGAATCCTGATCGGTCTGCTTCAGAATTTTTCAGGCACTTATCTCGATCAGTATTTTCCCGGTGGGGTAAAAGAGATTGTGCCCTTTGTTTTTATGGCTGTTTTTCTGCTTTTCAAACCGTATGGCCTGTGGGGCTGGGAACGCATCGAAAGGGTGTAAGGGAACCTGTTTTTTATGAAATGTGAAAACCGGAAGATAAAAATTTTTAGGGGGTATCTATGAGCAGTGTATGGTTGCCGTGTGGTGATTACCACCAGGATTACCGCGAAGATCAAGGGTGGTGGCAGACCAGGTTCATTAAGGGAAAGATGATTCTGCTGTTGCTGGTCGCATTTGTCGTTATGCCCCTTTTGCTTGACGGTTACTGGATCAGTGTGGCCACCATGGTGGGCTATACGGCCATGGGGGCGCTGGGGGTTCAGTTGCTCATCGGGTATGCAGGCCTTTTGACCCTGGGCCATGCGGCTTTTATTGCGGTGGGGGCCTATACCAGCACCATGCTGGTTCTGCAGTTCCCCTGGCCCCAATTTATGTTGGATGCAGGGCTGGCCTATCCCGTGAGCATTTTGGCGGCAGGGGTTGTGGCCGGCTTCTGGAGTGTCCTTTTCGGGTTGCCGTCGGCCAAGGTGAAGGGTTTTTATCTGATCTTGACCACCATGGCCGCCCAGTTCATCACGGTGGATTTCGTTTTGACCCAGTATATCAGCCAGATCGGCGGACGCGGGCAGGCTTTTTCACTGCCGCCGGGTACCATCAAGATCGGACCCTGGGTTATCGACACCGAGTTGAGTATCTATTTTGTCATGGCGGTGTTGCTCTCCCTGATGATTATCGTTCTGGCCAATCTGCTTCGCTCCAAACCGGGTCGGGCCTGGGTGGCCATCAGGGACAATGATATCGCCGCCGAGGCGCTGGGTATCAACATCATATGGTATAAGCTTCTGGCATTTTTTGTGGCCGGTTTCATGGCCGGCGTTGCGGGTGCTTTCTGGGTTTGCAATACCGCGGCCCTGAGCCCCGAGCATTTCCAGTGGTTCCTCTCCCTCTGGCTGGTGGGGGTGATTCTCATCGGAGGCGTCGGTTCCATCCAGGGGGCTGTTTTCGGTTCCATTTTCATGGTTGTGGTCATGGAACTGCTTCAGCTCGCAGTTATTCCGCTGGCGGATTATTTCCCCCAACTCCTGATGGATTTTGCATATATCAAGGATATGGCCTTCGGGCTGGCCATCTGTGCCTTTTTAATTTATGAACCCAATGGTCTCGCTTACCGCTGGTGGCAGGCCAAGAATTATTTCAATCTCTGGCCGTTTTCATATTGATCAGATAGGCGTTTCAGGTATTGCGGTCAGGGATCCACATTTTGCACGTGGCAGGATTTGCCGCTGATAAATGTTATGCTGTTTCAAGGAAAGGGGGTGAAGGTTGTCGTTTGTTTTGTTTGATAGTGCGTATCGTCGATGCTATGGGTTGGCATTCAAGTTCCATAAAAAGTGTATAGGGGGGAGAATTTATGAAAAAGAGTATGTTCGCGAGACTTGGAGTTTTGTTTCTGTCAGTGGTGCTATTGGCGGCTTTTGGTACGGTTGCCGCGGCAAAGGATATCAGGGTCGGGGGAATTATGGATACCACCGGCGCCACTTCGGATGTGGGAAAAGATTATGCCATCGGCATGGCGGATGCCTTTAAATATATTAACAGCCAGGGGGGCGTTAACGGCAAGAAAATCAAATATACCTGGTTTGATTACGGATATCGGATTCCCGAAGCCATTACGAAATATAAGATGTTGAAACGGATCGGGGCAGTGGCCATCATGGGCTGGGGAACCGGTGATACGGAAGCCCTGTCGCCCACCGTTAATAAGGACAAAATTCCCTATGTTTCCGCCTCGTATTCGGCCCATTTGACGAATCCCGCAAAAACGCCTTACAACCTTTTTTTCTCATCGGATTATTCAACCAATGCCCGGTGTTGCCTGACCGCGTGGTTTGACAAAAAGTGGCCCAACCATCCGGACTTCGGGAAACGGAAACCCCGTATGGCCTGCTGTTACCAGTTTTCATCGCCCTACTGCTCGGCGCCCATCAACGCTATCAAAAATCAGGCAAAACTGCTGGGATTTGAAATCGGTCCCGATCAGGACGTGAATCTTATGGCACTGGATACCAAGAGCCAGATCATGGCGCTTAAAGCATTTAAACCCGATGTGGTGTGGCACGGCAATACGGTCATGAGCGTTGCTGCAACCATCAGGGATGCTTACGCGCTGGGGTTGGGTGCCGCCTGGATTATCGATAACTGGGGGTTTGACGAAAATCTGCCCCGGCTGGCCGGTGAGGCGGCTGAAGGCGCCATGGGCGCTACGCCATGTGCGTTTTTCGGGCAAAATGTAAAGAATATGGATCTGGTGGTGACCTCGGCTGAAAAATACAGCCCCGGCGTGCCCCTGGGAAAAAGAACAATCCATACGGTTCAGGCATGGGGTGATGCGTTGGTCCTATGGGAAGCCTTGAAACGGGCCGATGCTGCCGGTGTGGACATTACGAAAAAAGGTTCGGGTCCTGCGATTATGAAGAAGGGCTTTGAGACCATGCGTAATTTCGATATCGGTCTGGGCGCCGCACCCATCAGCTATACGGCAACGGACCACCGTCCGGCCACCGGATGTCGTGTCCAGGAGTGGAAAGGTGGAAAATTCGAAGTGGTAGAGGATGTCAATTTGAAGAAGAGGTGGCCTGATCTCTGGGAAAAATCCGAAAAGGAAGGTGGGTTTTTCGGCTATTGATCGACAGGTGTTTATTTAGCAAACCGCCCTTATCAAACCGTTACGTTTTGGAGGTAATGTCTTGGAGACATCAGAAGCAATCCTTAAGATCAAGAACGTTGAGGTCAAGTACCACGAGGTCATTCTGGTGCTCAAAGGCGTTTCCATCGAGGTTCCCCGTGGTGGCATGGTGGCGCTTCTGGGCGCCAACGGAGCAGGAAAAAGCACGACCCTGAAAGCCATTTCCGGTCTGCTTAAAACCGAAGACGGGGAGGTGACCGACGGCGGCATTGAGTATGAAGGGAAGTTTATCCATCACGCCAAGGCTGCCAAAATAGCCAAGGACGGTATCGTTCAGGTGATTGAGGGGCGTAAGGTTTTTGAACACTTGACCGTTGAAGAAAATCTCAAAGTGGGTGCCCACCTTAGAAAAACCGGATCCGTTAAAGACGGTCTTCAGATGGTGTATCATTATTTTCCAAGGCTTCTTGAGAAAAGAAATGAAACCGCCGGGTTTGTCAGTGGCGGCGAGCAGCAGATGGCGGTTGTGGGGCGTGCCTTGATGACGGAACCCAAACTGGTGCTGCTGGATGAGCCGTCCATGGGGCTGGCGCCCATGCTGATTCATGAAATTTTCAATATTGTCACCAAATTGAATCGGGAGGAGCGCATTTCCATCCTCCTGGTTGAACAGAATGTTAAGCTGGCCCTAACCATTGCGCCCTATGCCTATGTGATGGAAAACGGAAGGATCGTCATGGATGACAGCTCCGAGAAGCTGAGTCAGAATGAGGATATCAAGGATTTCTACCTTGGCATGGGGGGGGGCGTGAAAAAGAGCTTCCGTGATGTTAAGCATTATAAGCGAAGAAAGAGGTGGTTGAGCTGACATAAATCAGATTTCGAGTATTGAAGGTCTGGATTGCATATATTCGATGCCTGGTTCTGATCATTCGAAAATCGAAAAAGGGAGGTCCACGATGAAGAAAAGTCTGATACTCTTAATAGCGCTGTTGTTTGGATTTGGTTTGGTATTTTCATCTTGTGTGACGACTGATACACCGGTTAAGCCTAACAATAGTAATTTTGTGGCGCCAAAAATTGAATTGGCAGGGTTTGAAGTTCCTCAGTATGATGGATATTGGTACATTGCCAAAACAGTGAAACCCACAAAGGGCGAAGCCGGGGATCGCGGGGCATTTCTGCCCATGACGTTCACTTTCAAAATCACCAATCCCAATGTGTATCCCATCAATCTCGAAGAGATAAAATACTCCGTTGTGTTTGACAAAAGCTTCATGGTGATGACCACTTCCGACCAGATGTCCAACTGGATTCCGGCGGGAATGGCTGACGAGGTTAAGGTGACAACACTGGTTACGGTCCGTTCGGCCCTGGCCTGCCTTCTGGTGCCGGGCTCAGTTGAGATGAAGAAACGCGGCTGGGAGAATTGGAGCACCCTTGAGAAATGGTGGAAAGGGATTCCGGAAGGCACGGTTCCTGTGACATTGGCGGAATGTGGGTTTACGTTCACCGCCGGTGATGTCACCATGGTTTATCCCTATCGTGTCGACGTACAGTAATGAAGGAGTGGTTTTCACGGCCTGAAACGAAAACGGCATAGCACAAACGGCCTCCATCCGCTCTCGTTGTAATTGGAAAGGCAGGGTGGAGGCCTTTTTTTGAGGAGGACTATGGGACTTCATGATTTTACGTTCTATGACCTGGTAAGTCGTAATGCCGCCATCCATGACGGGCAAAATGCGTGGATGGATGATGGGGATGCCCGCATCCGGTCGTTTTCCGAGATCAAGAATGAGGTGGACCGACTGGCATGTGGCCTGCAAAAACAAGGTATTGAAAAAGGCGATCGCATCGGGGTCCTGGGAAAAAACAGCCTTTCCTATTTTCTCCTTTATGGTGCTGCCGCCGCCCTGGGAGCCATTGTTCTGCCCATCAACTGGCGCCTGAGTGCTGATGAGGTCGCCTATAATCTTAATGACTGCGGCCCCAGACTTGTTTTTGTCGACCCGGAATTTGAAGACGTGATCCGGGGTATCAAGGACAACTTGCCGTCGGTGGAGGATTACCTCAATCTGGGTTCTGCCAGTGGTGGTTTCACTTCATTTCAGACACTTTCGGATCAGGGGACGACCTTCGACCCGGTGAATGTGGCAACGGATGACGGGTTCGTCATTATTCATACGGCCGCCGTGGCTGGCAGGCCCAGAGGCGCCCTTTTGAGCCATGGAAATGTACTGTGCGCCAATATGCAGTTTAACTCCCTTTTGCACCTGAGTCCTGCAGATGTTCACTACAATGTGCTGCCGCTGTTTCATGTGGGCGGGCTTTTTATGGCAACCGCGGCCTTTCACGCGGGTGCACTTAATCTGAATGTGGGAAAATTCGATGCCGCAAGAGCGGCCGAGTTGATTCAGGAAAAGAAAATTTCGGTAATGATTGAATTTCCGCCCATTTTAGGGTCTATTCTGGAACAGCATGAAAAAACCGGTGTCGATATCGGTTCCCTGAGGGCCGTGACAGGTCTCGAAGTACCGGAGACCATCGAAAAATATCAGGTCATGACGGGCGGTACGTTTTATGCGATGTACGGTCAGACGGAAACTTCTTGTTTAGCAACTTATGGACCGTATAATGATCGCCCTGGCTCCGCCGGCAAAACGCTTCCCATGGCTGAGGTAAGGCTTGTGGATGACTATGACCGCCCGGTGGCCGATGGTCGGGTGGGGGAGATTGTGGTGAAAGGTCCCATGGTGTTTAAAGGATACTGGAATCTTCCGGAGGAAAACGCGTACACTTTCAGGGGTGGATGGCATCACACAGGGGATCAGGGGAGATTTGACGAAGACGGATTTCTCTGGTATGCGGGACGCAAGGCTGAGAAAGAGCTGATCAAGCCGGGTGGAGAAAACGTCTATCCTGCGGAGGTTGAAAAGACCATCATGGAGCATCCTGCCATAGCGGCAACGGTTGTTATTGGTGTTCCGGACCCTAAATGGAAAGAAGGGATCAAAGCTGTCTGTGTGTTGAAAGAAGGGAAATCCATTGAACCGGAGGCATTGATCAATTTCGTGGGAGAGCGGATTGCACGCTATAAGAAGCCACAGTATGTTGAATTTGTCGCCGAACTGCCTGTGCTGGAAGACGGTACTGTGGACAGAACCGAAATAAAGAATCTATACGGTGCTGCCGAGTGAAGACTATCGGGTGCCTGTTGTGACGGTTTTGGAAAGGCTGCCCAGTATGAATAAAAAGTTAAAAAATATCCTGAAAATTCCTTTAATCTGCTTATGCTTCGTTGTTCCGATCGCGGTATGGATCTGGTATGGTGAAGGCGGGGTGAATCATCTCCGCCAGACCGAAAAGGAGCGGCAGGCGTGTATTGCGCGCATTCGAAAGCTTGCGGCAGAAAATCAGGTGCTGATCGAAGAAGTCAACCGCTTTCGTACGGACATGAAGTATGTGGAATCGGTCGCCAGGAACGAACTCAACCTGATTCGAGAAAATGAGGTTATCTATCGCTTCGGGAAAGGTAAAATCGGAAATTGATCAATGGAAGACAACACTGTTTTATACGATGAAATTTTAGACTGTGGGCCTTCAGAAAGCACCCTGCACGCTGTTTTGGCACGAACCAAGGAAGAGGGTCGGCCAAATGAAGTAATTAAAAGGTGCATTGCTTTTCTGAGGGTTTATCCGAAAGACATATATTTGAGAATGTTGTTGGCGGAGAGTTATCTGGATCTGGGATTAGTGGGTCAGTCGGAAACAGCGTTCAGGGAAGTTGTGTCCGGCATGAATGATTTGTTGGTCGTCCATAAAAAACTTGCCGAGATCTATGAAAAGCAGCAGCGGTTTCAAGAAGCGGAGGCCCATGCCAAAATTTTTTTGGCACACCATCCCGAAGACGCTGATATGGGTGGGTTGCATGACAGAGTAAACGCGGTGGAAAAAACAGTGGCAGGTGATACCGAAGGGCTTGATCAAGAGTGGCCTGTTCCGCCGGACGATGATGATGAGTCACTGGTCGCCTTTGCCACATCGACCATCGCCGAGCTCTATTTCACTCAGGGCCAGTTGGATGCTGCGGTGGCAACCTATGAAAAAGTGGTTGAAGAACATCCTGACGATACGGCTTCCGCTGAGCGGCTTTTGGAACTTAAGGATCAGTTGAAAACCAGCATTTCCAATACGCCGGAAGAATGCGAAACCGTTCACGCACCGGAAGAAAAACTGCTTACCGTTTTGGAGAGGTGGCTTCCCAGGGTAAGGGAGATAAAGTATGGCTGAAAAAGCAACCGATTTCGGTTTTATGGCAACCGGTATCGGAAGTGTGCCGTTTTTGGAGATGGAAGAGACCTGCCGGGAAATCGTCCGGCTTTTTCCCCGTATGCCCTTTTGGCCGCAGTTTGTAAAACGCAGTTATTTCGAAGACATGAGCGTCCAATACAGTGAAGGGCTTCCCCTCATTGAAGTAAATCAGGAAAAACGGACTTTGAAGGTCTCAGCTTCCGACAAAAGGGAGTCAGAGCTGGTGAGCTTTTATGAACGGTTTTTCTCCCATGATATCGACGGGTTTGCTATCAGTGCCGCCTATGCTCCCGGATTGTATATCCTCATGGATGCGTTGAGGAAAATCGAGGCAGGCCAAAACGGTTATGTGAAGGGCCAGACTGTCGGCCCGATTACCTTAACCTCCGGCATCCTTGGATTGGACGGAAAGCCGGTCATCCATGATAGTGAGTTGTCGGAAGCCATGATCAGAGGATTGGCCATCAAAGCACTCTGGCAGGTGCGGTTTCTGGAAAGATCAGGAAGGCGCCCTGTTATTTTTTTGGATGAGCCGTCTCTTTCGGGCTTTGGATCCGCCTTTTCGTCGATTCAGAGACAGCATGTGATTGAGATGCTTCAAATGGTGGTGTCCTATATTAAGGAGCATTCCGATTCCCTTGTGGGGATTCATTGCTGCGGCAATACGGATTGGTCAATGATTCTGGCGGCTGGACCGGACATCATTAATTTTGATGCCTTCGCGTTCATGGAACATTTTCTCCTGTATCCCGAGGAACTGTCGGCTTTTTTGAAAGCGGGCGGCACCATTGCGTGGGGAATTGTGCCCACGGCGGATTTTACGGGTGATGAATCAGCGGTAGATCTCTTAAAGAAAGTCAAAGACGGGATTTCAACGATCGCCAAAAACGGTGTCAGCCATCGGCTGATCGCTGAAAGATCCATTATTACACCATCTTGCGGTATGGGATCCATGACCCCGGATGATGCCCGTTCAGCTCTAAATTTGCTGGCCGGGCTACGGAATGCGTTTCAGGATCAAAATCTTTGAACACTGAAAGGTGCCTTCTTTGATAACCTGATTGGTGAAAATACTTTCGGCGAAGTTTCTTCCGATTATTTGAGAAGTGCTTCGTGTGTTTATTCTTTGGCGGATTTTGAAACAGTTGATGGCGATTATCTTTAACTCATATATATTCTTGACAAAAGAATGAGCATCAGATATGTTCCAAACTTGTGAAAAAAGGGAGGCGGCAGCGGTTGTTAAGGCAGGCATATCGGGTTTTTTTTGATTGGCATTTGACTGTTTTTTGGGGCGGGGGGGTAGTCTTGGGTTCCGGCTTTCAGGGCGGGCTTTTTCATTAACATTTGTAGCGAGGAGGAAAGATAATGAACAAAGGTGATTTGATCAATGAGGTGTCCAAGGTTGTCAGTACCAAAAAGGAAGCGCAGGCTGCAGTGGATTGCGTTTTTTCGAGCATCACCGACGCCTTGAAGGGCAAGGATAAGGTGACGATTATCGGCTTTGGAACCTTCAAAGTGGAAGAAAGAAAAGCGAGAAAAGGCATTAACCCCCAGACCGGGAAATCCATTGACATCGCAGCAAAAACGGTCCCGAAATTTGTGGCTGGAAAGGCTTTGAAGGAATCCGTCTGATTTCAGATAATGGGTGTCATCCCCCAGAGCTCTTATTGGTTTTTTTCAGTAAGGGCTTTTTTTTTAAATTGTCCGACAAGAGGATGGAAAATATGAAAATTGCTGTAAGTGGAAAAGGAGGCGTTGGAAAGACCACCTTCGCTTCCTTTTTGATAAAGGCACTGGCCAACGAAGGAAAAAAGGTTCTGGCCATTGATGCGGATCCGGACGCCAACCTGGCTCAGGCCCTGGGAGTCGAAAACAGCGAAGAGATTGTCCCCATTAGCGAAATGAAAACGCTCATCGAGGAGAGAACGGAAGCGAAAGTCGGTTCCATGGGGTCTTTTTTTAAGTTAAACCCGAAAGTGAGTGATTTGCCTGAAAAGCTATCGGTTGAACTGGACGGAATAAAGGTGATGGTCATGGGAGGTGTGAAGACAGGCGGCGCCGGATGCATATGTCCGGAAAGTACCCTGCTGAAAAGACTTGTTTCCCATGTGGTTCTGGCCAGAGACGAGGCGGTTGTCATGGATATGGAAGCCGGTCTGGAGCATCTGGGGCGAGGGACCTCCATGTATGTGGATCGGCTGATTGTGGTGGTTGAACCGGGCCGCAGAAGTGTCGAAACGGCCTACCAGATTCGGCGGCTGGCGGATGACCTGGGATTGAAGAAATTGAGTTTTGTCGGAAATAAACTGCGATCCGACAAGGACAAGGATTTCCTGTTGAAAGAAATGAAGGATTTCGTATTTATGGGGTTCATGCCGTATCGACAGGAAATTACCGATGCGGACCGCGATGGAAGGCCCCCATTTGAAAAAGACGCGGAAACCCTCAGGGAAGTCACTAAAATGCTCAAGGAATTGAAAGACTGAAGGAGAACAAAAAATGGGAGAGAGAATTTATAATTTCAATGCAGGACCGGCTGCGTTGCCGTTGCCGGTTTTGCAGGAAATTCAAGGTGAACTGCTCGATTTTAAGGGATCGGGCATGTCCATTATGGAGGTGAGTCATCGTTCCAAATGGTTTGATGATGTGATTAACGAAGCAATCGAAAGAACCAAGCGGCTTTTGGGGCTTGGAGACGACTTTGATGTTCTGTTTATTCAGGGAGGCGCCAGCCTGCAATTCTGCATGATTCCCATGAACCTCTCATTACCGGATCGTCCGGTGGATTATGTCAATACGGGGACGTGGTCCACCAAAGCCATCAAAGAGGCCGATATTCAGGGAAAGGATGTTCACGTTATCGCCTCATCGGAAGACCGGAATTTTGCATATATTCCAAAGGAATATCAGGTCAGCAAGGATGCGTCATATCTCCATTTTACAAGCAACAACACCATCAAGGGAACCCAGTGGGCCCAATTTCCCAGCGCCGGCGATATTCCGCTTGTTTGTGATATGAGTTCCGACATTATGAGCCGCCCCTTTGATGCGAAACCGTTCGGCCTCATTTATGCCGGTGCGCAGAAAAATATCGGTCCCTCCGGTACCGCCATGGTTATTATCAGGAAGGACATGCTGGAAAGAACACCGGATAATCTTCCTTCCATGCTGAAATATACGACGTTTTCCGGTAAGAATTCCATGTACAATACGCCTTCCTGCATTGTCATTTATACCATTAACCTGGTTCTGAAATGGCTCGAGGAAACGGTGGGCGGTCTTGAAAAGATGCAGCAGATCAATGGGGAAAAAGGGTCCCTGATCTATGATTTTATCGATCAGTCCGATTTTTACAAAGGAACCGCCGACAAAGACAGCCGTTCTTTGATGAACGTGACCTTCAGGCTTCCCAGTGAGGATCTCGAAAAGAAATTTGTCGCAGAAGGTCTGAAAGAAGGCCTGGGTGGTTTGAAAGGCCATCGCTCGGTGGGTGGCTGCAGGGCTTCCATCTACAATGCCAGTGGATTGGACGCTGTCAAGGCCTTGGTCGATTTCATGGGCGATTTTGAAAAGAAGGAAGGATAATCGCTTAAAGAGGGTAACCGGCTTTGCGAAGAACAAGAATTTCTGAGGTTTTGAAATCGGATGCTGTCGGTACACACGTTACCGTGGCCGGTTGGGTCAGGACTCGCAGGGATTCCAAGGGTGGATTTTCATTCATAGAAATAAACGATGGATCCGCCCTTCAGGGTCTACAGATCGTTGCGGACCAAGACCTGTCCAACTACCGAAGCCATGTACTGAGATTGCAGACCGGTTGTTCCGTTACCGCGGAAGGCACCTTGGTGTCTTCGCCGGGAAAAGGCCAAAAGGTAGAACTGAAGGCCGATACCATCCATGTGCTGGGCTGGGCTGATCCGGAAAGTTACCCACTTCAAAAGAAGCGGCATTCTTTTGAGTTCTTAAGAGGCATTGCCCATTTGAGGCCCAGAACCAACACCTTCGGGGCCGTGGCGAGGGTTCGAAACGCCGCGGCTTTTGCCATCCATCGGTTTTTCCAGGAAAAAGGATTTTTGTATATCCATACCCCCATTCTCACGGGAAGCGACTGTGAAGGGGCGGGGGAAATGTTTCGGGTCACAACCCTGGACCCGGCATCCGTTCCCTTGAAGAATGGAGGAGCGGATTACAGTCAGGATTTTTTTTGCGGGCCATCCCATTTAACGGTCAGCGGACAGCTTGAAGCGGAAATTTACGCCCTGGCCGTGGGGGATGTCTACACGTTCGGTCCCACATTTCGGGCCGAAAACTCCAATACGTCGCGACATCTGGCAGAGTTCTGGATGGTTGAGCCGGAAATGGCCTTTTGCGATCTTAAAGGGAACGTCACCCTTGCTGTTGAGTTTTTGAAATATGTATTTGCCCATGTTCTTGAACACTGCGTCGAGGATATGGCGTTTTTTAACCGGTTTATCGACAAGTCGGTGATCCGGACCCTTGAGCGCCTGGTGAACCAGGAATTTAAAACCCTTACTTATACCGAGGCCATCAAACTCCTCGAAAAAGCCGGTACCCATTTCGAGTTTCCCGTGGCATGGGGTGGTGATATCCAGGCCGAACATGAACGGTATCTGTGCGAAAAGGTCTTTGAGGGCCCGGTGGTGCTCATTGATTATCCGAAGGATATCAAAGCCTTTTATATGAAGATGAATGATGATGGCAAGACCGTTCGGGCCATGGATGTGCTGGTTCCGAGAATTGGAGAGATCATTGGCGGCAGTCAGCGGGAAGACGATTATGAACTCCTCCATTCACGCATTACCCAAATGGGTTTTGATCCAAAGGACTACTGGTGGTATTTGGATCTGAGAAAGTTCGGATCAGTGCCGCATTCCGGGTTCGGCTTAGGCTTTGAGCGGTTGATTCAATTCGTGACCGGTCTTTCCAATATCCGGGATGTGATTCCCTTTCCCAGAACCCCCGGCAACATTGCATTTTAATTTGGGAAGGCGGGCTGAAGCCGCTTTTTAAGAAGTGTGTAGCGTTTCAGCGTCTTGTCGTTTTTTATCCCGATACTCAGAGCCTTTCGGGTCCCCACCACGATCACCAGCTTTTTTCCCCGCGTAACGGCTGTATAGATCAGGTTCCGCTGCAGAAGCATGTAATGCTGAATCAGGATGGGAATGATGACGGCCGGATATTCCGACCCTTGTGATTTGTGGACGGAAACGGCGTAGGCCAGAATGATTTCGTCAAGGTCCGTGACATCGTATGGCAGTTCACGGTCCTCAAAAGCGATGATCACGTCCCGGGTCTCAGCATCCAGTCGAACGATCCGCCCCATGTCGCCGTTAAAAACTTCCTTGTCGTAATTGTTTTTAATCTGCATGACCCGGTCTCCGACCCGAAATATGCGGTTTCCCCGCGCAATTCCTTGGGCGTTTCGATTCAGCCGTTCCTGCAACGCCAGATTGAGATTACCGGCGCCCACGACGCCACGGTGCATGGGGGTCAGCACCTGAATATCTTTCATGGGATCAAATCCGAAATAATCCGGTACCCGTTGGGCCACCAGGGCAAGAATGGTATTTAAAACTTTCTCCGGGCTCTCTTCTTCCAAAAAAAAGAAATCACTTTTTTCCTTTGGATTTTGCCGGAGGGGCATCTTGCCGTCGTTGATGCGATGCGCGTTGACAATGATGCGGCTTTCCCTGGCCTGTCGAAAGATTTTGTTCAATACCACAAAAGGGACCGCATCGCTTGCCAAAATGTCCCTCAGCACATTGCCTGCGCCCACCGAAGGGAGCTGATGAATGTCGCCCACCAATATAAAGGTAGCTTCAATGGGTATGGCTTTAAGGAGATGATGCATCAGAATGGTGTCAATCATGGAGGCCTCATCGACGATGAGAAGGTCACAGGGAAGGGGATGCTTCTGATCTTTTTGAAACCCTCCTTTTTTCATGCTGTATTCCAGCAATCGATGAAGGGTTTTTGCCTCGTGGCCCGTGGCTTCGGACATGCGTTTGGCGGCACGTCCCGTTGGGGCTGCCAGTTGGATGCGGATTTGCAGGCGTGAAAAAATGTTTAAAACAGCGTTGATGATGGTGGTTTTGCCCGTTCCGGGACCTCCCGTAATCACCAGAACCTTGTTTTGAGCGGCTTCTTTAACGGCCTTTATCTGGTTATCCGCCAGGTCCATGTCCAGCCGCTTTTGAACCCATAAAACGGCTTTCTCCGCATCAATGGCCCGGATGCTTCCGGGCGCAGTGAGGAGCCTTTTCAGCCGGGCGGCGATACCCGTTTCGGATACGTGAAATTTTTTGAGGAACACCCCTTTATGGTTTTCAATAAAGGTTTCGGAATCATCGTTCAGATCCTCAAGAACAATCCTGCCTGAAATAACGTTGGCCGAAATGGCCTCGGTAATTCGCTCCCGATCAATTGCCAACATCTCACGGCATTTTTGGACCAGTGGTTCGTAGGGAAAATAGACGTGGCCTTCATCCGCCAGCTGATGAAGGATGTATAAAACGCCGGCTTCGGCACGGACCGGGCATTGTTTGTCAAACCCCAGCTTCTCGGCAATTGCATCAGCCGTCACAAAGCCGATGCCGAAAACATCCATTGCCAGCCGATAAGGGTTTTCCTGAACCACCTTGATGGACTGGTCTCCATATTGCTTGAAGATTTTGGTGGCATACCCTGAACTGACGCCATGGGTCTGAAGAAACAGCATGACTTCCCGGATTTCTTTTTGTTCTTCCCAGGCCCCCTTGATGAGGGCAATTCTCTTCTTTCCGATGCCGTCCACCGCCAGCAGTTTTTCCGCTTCATTCTCGATCAGTTCAAGGGTGGATTCTCCGAACCGGGCCACGATGCGTTTTGCCATAACCGGCCCGATACCTTTGATGAGGCCCGAGCCCAGGTATTTCTGAATGCCATAAACCGTCGCCGGCACTTCCGTCCTGTAATGGGTGATCTTGAACTGTTCGCCGAATTTGGGATGGATGGCCCACTCTCCCTTGAGATCAAGGATTTCCCCCGGTGTGGGGGACATCAGGCTGCCTACGGCGTTTATGAGGTCTTTCCGGCCATGGACTTTGAGCTTGAGAACACTGTAACCGTTCTCTTCGTTCGTATAGGTGATTCGTTCGATTTGGCCTCTGAGATGTTGGCACATGAAAATGCATCTTGAAAATGGGAGATTCCCCTTTAATTTGGATTTCACTATAGATAAATTGAAATGGGGTGTCAATCAGCCCTTTTTGCGAATTGAAATTTGCATTCCTAAGATCTCGATATTTGGGTATCGTTCCGTAAAATGCTCGTTTCCGGATGAGAAGAGAGGTGGTTGCCAAATGGGCTGCCTTCTGATAAGAATTACCCGAAATCAGTTAAGAAAATGAAGAGGCCTAAATGACTGAAGAATTGTTGAAAAGCGAAATTCGTGGCCGGATCCAACGTTTTCGGAATCGTCTTTCCGAATACCATTTGGACGGTGCACTTATCGTTGAAAAAACGGATCTGTACTATTTATCGGGAACCAAGCAAGACGGGCATCTGTTTATATCAGTGGAAAATGGTCCACGTTTGATGGTCCGGAGGGATTTCGAAAGGGCCGTATCCGAGTCGCCCCTTGATGAAATTTTACCCATGAAAGGTTTTTCCGAGCTTCCTCATTTACTATGGGAAGGGAACCAAAATTCTCCCCGGCGCATGGGTTTGGAGATGGATATCCTGCCGGCGAAGCGTTTTCTTTTATATCAGAAACTTTTTCCCGATACTGAGCTTGTAGATATTTCCGGATTGATTTGAGAAACGCGAATGGTCAAATCCGAATATGAAATCGATCGTATTCGCGCGGCCGCGGAAATGGCGGATGGCATGTATGAAAAAGTTCCCGAATTCCTAGAAACGGCACAAACCGAATTGGAACTTTCCGTCATGGTAGAGGCCTACTACCGAAAACGGGGACATCCGGGCATTGTTCCAACCCGTGGGTTTAATTTGGATATCGTATATGGCCATATTATGTCCGGTGAAGATGCAGCACTGGGCAGCTCCTCGCCGGGACCCACGGGTGGAAGGGGCTTGGGACCTTTTTATTCTCAGGGTGCGGGAATGGCGAAGATAAAATCCCATAGCCCCATATTGATCGATTATTGCGCCAACATAAATGGCTATCTTTCCGATTCAACGCGAATCTTTTCTCTTGGAAACCTGAAAGGCTTTCTTGAGCGAGCACACGGGGTGATGCTGGAAGTTCAAGAGACCCTTATGCGGCTTGGGGTTCCCGGTGCCAGGGCAAGAGATCTCTATCAAGCGGCGCTGAACATTGTCGAAAAAGCAGGTCTCAGCAGTGGCTTCATGGGTATTCCCCAAGGGGTTCCGTTTGTCGGGCACGGTATCGGCCTTGAACTGGATGAGTGGCCTGTTATCGGCAAAGGTTCGGAAACGCTTCTTGAAAAAGGGATGGTGATTGCCATGGAGCCGAAGGTGGTGTTTCCGGGCGAAGGGGTTGTGGGGATTGAAAACACGCTTTTGGTGACCGAAAAGGGCCTTGAGAAAATAAACCGGTTCCCGGATGGGATAAGGGTTTGTTGATGATTTTGTCCGGGCAATGGCTAATCTATCAAAGGGTGCGGTGATTGTTGAAGAAGGTGTCTTTCGTGAAAATGTAGAGAATGGAAACCATCAGAATAAGCGCAGAACAAACCAGGAATGATGTCCTAAAAGCTTCCGGCCCTCTGGAGGCATGGGGGTAAAGATGCTGCATGAGCATTCCCATTCCCTGAAGAAAGACCGCCGGACCGATCATGGTGAAGAAATTAATACCGGTCATGGCGGTCCCCGCCATTTGGGCGGGCATGGTTTCTTTGATGTGGACGTAAAGCAGTACGCCGCTGGATCTGAAAAATCCGAAGCTCAGGAATAGTATCATCAAAATGACGAATGATACATTTGAAGAGATCATAACCATGACCAGCAGAACCATCAGATAGATGATCAGCCCGCCCAATATGACCCATTTTCTGGAATGAAAAACCCTGTCGGAAAGCCAGCCCCAGGCTGCTCCACCGATGAGGGCCCCCACATTCATCATCAGAATCACATTTCCGGCATTCATGACAGTGAGCCCCATGACTTCCGTAAGATAAGGCCCGGCCCAAAGGGTTTGAACTGCGGCAAAAATGCCGTATCCCACGAAACTGGTCAGTGAAATGATCCAGTAAACCCGGCTTTTGAAAAGTGCCAGGAGTCCTGATAATGCACTTGAACGGGTTTCGGACGGTTCCGCGATATTTCTGTGGGATAAACCGAGCGGTGTGTCGCGAACCATAAGCCAGAGCGCCATCACAAGCATCAGATTGACGCCTGCAATGAGCGTGAAAGCCTGGCGCCATCCCACAAGCTCGACCAGCAATACCATGGGCACCGTTGCAGCCATATTGCCAAGGGTGCCGATGGAAAAGACGATGCCCGAGAGGGTGGCGAAGACGGTGGGGGAAAACCAGGTGGTCAAAAGCTTCAGCGTTCCCATGAGGTTGCACGCCATGCCCACACCCAGAAGTATGCGCGCCAGAACACCCATCTGAAGCGAGTCGGACCCCGCGAAAATAATGGCGCCGGCGATGCCCACCAGCGACAAACCGGTCATCATCAGGCGAGGACCGATGCGGTCCA
The DNA here is from genome assembly GCA_000179315.1 of delta proteobacterium NaphS2. Taxonomy (GTDB): domain Bacteria; phylum Desulfobacterota; class DSM-4660; order Desulfatiglandales; family Desulfatiglandaceae; genus NaphS2. Next base: position 977 of record ADZZ01000463.1, on the reverse strand, counting down.
GGAGCATGCTGATGGGGATTTGAGTGATGGAGAACGCATAGAAAAAGGCAGCGCTTACGGTTCCCAGTCCTTTGGTATCCAGTGAAAGGTCTCTGAGCAATTGATCAGCGATGACGGCATTGGTGGCCCGGTAGAATTGGGAGAGGAAGAAATTGGCGGACGTGATCAGAAAAATGGCCCATCGACGGCTCATGGTGCCCCGAATTCAATCAAGACTGATAAAAAAGGGGGGGGCCAAGACGCCCCCCCTTCTTATCATGTGTTTCTTCGGATTTTTTGTTTATAAAAATGGCCTAATACCAGGGGCCCCAAGGCCCCCATGGTCCCCACATGCCGAAGTTCATACTGGCATCCATATTGGCTTCTGCGGCCCAGCGATAATCCTGCGCCAGTTTTCGCTGCTCTGCCAAGCTCTGGAATTTTTGATACGATTTTTCGCTTCCCACATACAGACATTTGCAGAATTCCGAATCGGCGTAGTAAAAATAGTTTTTCCCTTCATGCACCTGTGGCACCAGCTTGCGTTGTGGTAATCCCTTCAGCGCGGCCATCTTTTCAGGTGTGGTGGCGAGCTTCATTTTGAAGCCGGATGCGGCGAGCAACCGCTCCGTGTTCATGGAATTTTGCTTCTCAATGGCGGCGCAAGATGTCAAAAAGGCTGCTAATGCAAGGAGTGTCACTATGAATGCTGCTTTTTTTGCTTTTGGCATTTCTATTTCTCCTTATAATTATTCCAGATGCTTAACTATAAATCTTGACCCATTATTTCGCTTACTTATGGCAAATCACTCTACCATATTCAACAAGAAAATCCACTAAAAAATATTGTTGCGCCCATTTTATGAAGGCTGGCTTTCTTAATCCTGCCTCGCATCTTTTTGAGCGCACACTCTGTTACGCCGAAATTTCGAACCAGAATTCTAGTGGAGAGGTTGTCCGATCATCTTTCCGGTTCGGTTCAATTAAAATCGCGACCC
>ADZZ01000464.1 GCA_000179315.1 delta proteobacterium NaphS2 | reverse complement strand
CTTCTATAATTTCAAAGGAATCGGTCGAAACAAGATCTTCACCCTTGAGGGAACGACGCAGTACTTCGATAGACTGTGGCGGCAGTTTGGACAGGTTTGCCAATGTGCGATTTTTGACCTTTCCATTTTCGCGGTAACTCTCACGGAGCAAAATGGCCGGTGGCGAATTGCGATTTGGTATCGTAGCGATGTACATGTCGACCATCTCTAGCACATAAATAGAAATATATCAAGTCAAAATACGGATTAGATGTATTTTTACATGTCTACGTTTTCGCACCTAGATTTTCCCTTATAGCGATAATTGTCTTTTAGAATCAAATCGTTAAGAGCCTTTTCGAGCTTGATTGACCCAGGAACTTCAGGCTAAGGAAAAGAAGGCAATAACTGAAAAGTGCAATGAGGTCGTCAGAGTTGAATATTTTTGCAGGGAAGATGCTGAAGCAGCCGCCAATAGGCTCTCGAAAGAAAGTTGCACCTACTATGAGATCAGCACCCGGGTTGAAGAAAAACCTGTATATGGCAGAGGTCGTCCCAGAAATGACGGTTTTCGGGAAATCAAAGAGATGCGGTATCTGGTTTCAGCCAAGGTTTCAGAAAACCAGGAGGCTGTTTCAACTTTTCGAAAGGAAGCAGGCTGTTTCGTTATGCTTACCAATGTCCCCACGGAAACCCAAGAGGAAGACATGGGTTATGATTCCAAAGCGATCCTCAAGACCTACAAAGAGCAGTACGGTATCGAGCAGGATTTTGGATTCCTGAAAGACCCGTTTATTGTCAACAGCGTTTTCCTCAAAAAGCCTGAGCGTATCGAAGTTCTTGGCCTTATTCTATTGACATCTCTACTTATCTGGCGACTTATGGAACGTTCAATGCACCAATATGTGGAACAAACGGGAGAAAAACTCCCGGGATGGAAATACAAGCCTACTGACCGGCCCACGTCTTTTATGATGACCATGAAATTTATGGGCCTTGCGGTCATTAAAATTGGCAAAGAACGCCGACTGAGCAAACCGCTCAATTCGGACCAGAAAGCCTTTTTATTGGCATTGGGGATCAAAACTCCCTCCCTCATCAAGCCGCGGCCCGGTTAG
>ADZZ01000465.1 GCA_000179315.1 delta proteobacterium NaphS2 | reverse complement strand
CGCATCAATACAACAGCGTAAAGCGGTTCGTTCGAAGACTCAAAAAAAAGGACCCGCGTCAGTTTGACCGACTTGAATTTCTTCCCGGAGAAGAGGCCCAGGTTGACTATGGAACAGGAGCGCCGACGCTTCATGACAGCGGAAAACATCGCCGGCCTCGCTTGTTTGTCATGGTGTTGAAATATTCCGGGCGGGCCTTCCGGAAAGTGGTGTGGAAATCGAGCAAGGAAACATGGTGCAGGCTGCATGAGGAAGCATTCCGGTATTTTGGCGGATGCCCGGGATATGTAGCCTTGGATAACCTTAAGGAAGGCGTGATCAAGCCTGATATTTATGATCCCGAGCTTAATACGTTATATGCCGCGATGTTGTCTCATTACGACGTTGCGGCAGACCCGGCAAGGGTGAAGGATCCGAACCGAAAAGGGACGGTGGAAAACGGGGTTAAGTACACACAGAATACCGCCCTGAAGGGCCGGAAATTCGATTGTATTGACGTTCAGAATGATTGGCTCATGCATTGGGAAAAGCGCTGGGCGGCGCCTCGCATTCATGGCCGGGCCAAAAGACAGGTTGAAGAAATGTTCCAGGAGGAAAAACCCTGCCTTCTGCCTTTGCCCTTGTCGCCGTTTGTGTATTTTCGACAGGAAATCCGGACGGTTTACGATGACGGCACCATCCAGTTGGACAATTGTTACTACGCCGCCAATCCGGCGCCCCTTTACAGTCAGGTGGTGGTAAGGGTCTATGACAAAGAGATCGAAATCCTGGACCCTCAACGGATGGAAGTGATTCGCCGCCATCCAAAGGGTCGTATGCCGGGGTCCCTTTTGATGGAACCGCGGGACCGAATTTTTAATCCCTCCCGGCAAACGGACAGGTTGCTGGCACGGGCCGAAGCCATTGGACCCCATACATTCTCATTGTGTGAAACGTGGTTTACCGAAGAAGGCCGAAGCGGCCAGCGCCGGATGTATGGCCTGATCAATCTGGTCCGGCACTACCCGGCAAGGTATGTGGAAAAAGCCGCCGAACTGGCAAAGGCAAACGGATTGAAAAGCTCCAAGGCATTGCGGCGTATGGTGGAGCGCATGGCAGACGATGAAAAAAAA
>ADZZ01000466.1 GCA_000179315.1 delta proteobacterium NaphS2 | reverse complement strand
AAATGACGGCAGGAAACGAAAAACCTATCTCATCGCTTTTATTGATGATGCGACCCGGGTGATCCCCTATGCCGCTTTTGCCATTCGGAAAATACCGCTGCCTTCATGGAGGTGTTGAAACAAGCCGTTTTAAGGCGAGGTATCCCCATGCGGCTTTTTGTGGATAACGGATCAGCTTTCCGGTCACAGCATTTATCCCTGGTCTGCGCAAAACTCGGCATAACCCTGATTCACGCCAGACCCTACCATGCAGCGGCCAAGGGAAAAATCGAGAGATGGTTCAGAACGGTACGATTGCAGTTTCTCCCGATGCTTTCGGAAAAACATATGTTGAATCTGAAAGCGATCAACAGAGCACTTTGGACCTATATCGAAACAGAGTACCACCGTTCGCCCCATCGGAGTCTCTGCGAAACGCCCCTTGATCGCTGGGCCAGAGTGGGTGAGAAGGTCCGATATCCCGAACCGGGCGATGACCTGGACGACCTTTTCCTTTTTGAATCAAAACGCAAAGTGCAGAAAGACCGTACCGTAAGTCTGAACGGTATGGCCTATGAAATTGACGCTTCCCTGGTGGGAGAGACCGTAACACTCCGCTACAACCCTTCCGAGCAGGGCAAAGAGATAAAGGTCTGTCACAACGGCCGTTTCGTCCAAAAGGCGAAACTGGTGGACACCTACGCCAATTGCTTTGTGAAACGTGATCGCCCGTCTAAAACCATTGAAGCACTTGATCCTGAAAAGGCCGTCGATCATAAGCGGGAAAGCAGACCCAAACAACCTGTTAACTTCAGCAGGATCTCCGAAGCCGAAAAGGGGGATGGCTATGTATAAAAAGGTCTATGGGCTGACCCACTACCCTTTTGAAAAAGATCTGGAACCGGACAAACTGTTTGGTTCAAAAGCTGCTGATGAGCTTGAAGCCCGGCTCCATTATCTGTTGAAGCTGCGCGGTATCGGGCTTGTCACCGGAGAAGTGGGCAGCGGGAAAACCAGTATCTGCCGAAAGATGGCCGCTTCTCTGAATACGGGTCTGTACCGGGTGTTTTACGTTCCTCTGACCACCG
>ADZZ01000467.1 GCA_000179315.1 delta proteobacterium NaphS2 | reverse complement strand
ACTGACTGTTCCAGCTGCCTTTAACGTATTGTATATAGTGATTTCTTTCATTTGGGGCTCCTTTTCAATGTTTCCTTTAAACGGTAACTGTCCCAGTCGCAATTGATGATGTGGGCKTTATGCGTTACCCGATCCAGCAGCGCTGCCGTCATACTGGGATCACCAAATATTTCCGTCCAGTCTCCAAATCCCTTATTGGTGGTTATGATGACGGATTTTCTTTCGTGACGTTCCGCCAATATTTGGAAAATCAGCTGTGCCCCTTCCTTGGAAAAAGGAATGTATCCCAGTTCATCAATAATGAGCAGTCCGTAAGAGGCATACCGTTTGACTGCTCGGCCTAACTGTTTTTCATCTCTGGCTTCAATAAGTTCATTGGCTAGGCCGCAGCCGGTGACAAAACGGGACCTGATTCCCTGCTTGCAAGCCTCCATGCCCAAAGCTGTGGATAGGTGCGTTTTCCCGGCGCCGCTTTTCCCAGCAAAAATTATATTGCGGCTTTTTTTCACGTAATCGCAATTGGCAAGCTCCTTCATGAGCCGGACGTCCAGTCCGGGAGCTGCATCAAAATCGAATGTTTCCATTGGCTTTAAGATGGGGAATTTGGCCTCCTGCAGTCGCCTTTTGCGGCCATTCTCCTGTCGGGTCTGAACTTCGGCCTCACTCAGATTTAAAAGGAATTCCTCATAACTCAGGCTCTCCTGATTCGCTTGACGGATCACGCCCTCCAGCTCACGGAGCATCGTGGACAGTTTCAATTTTTTGAGATTCTCAATTAAGAGTGCTTTCATACCGGCGTTCATCGTCCACCTCCGATCTGTCCGTAAATGGATACGTCCGGAGCCGGAAAGGTCTGCCAGTTTTCCAGGGCTGAAAACGATTGATCCCTGCCACATTCTCTATGGATTAAGATGTGTTTAACGGCCTGGCTGGAGCCCGCCCCCGATGATAGCGCCGTCTCAACTGCCG
>ADZZ01000468.1 GCA_000179315.1 delta proteobacterium NaphS2 | reverse complement strand
GCGCCATGACCGCATAATAACCGGTGTAGATATGGCCCAGAGGCGTTTCCCAGTCTTTATCCGCAGCACAGGAAATGAGGTGATTGCCCTCATCGGTGGGGACTTCGTCCATGCGCTCCCACCCCATGGCCAGGGCGCAATCCGAGTACCCGGAGGCCACGGCCTTGACCGCTTCCCACAGGGTGCTGCCACCCGTGGCTCCGCCGGTCTTGACGCCGATATTGCCCAGAGGGTCGAGGCCCAGGCGGTCGTGGATGACCGCTTCACCCAGCAACTGGTCCCCGAAATGGTCGGCAAAATGGCCGTAGTAGCAGGAGTGGATGTAGCTTTTCAGTTCCGCCGGTGTTTTGTCGATCAACCGCGCCGCCAAGGTCAGCGCGTCCACGCAGAGTTCCTCGGTCCGCTTATCCGGCATGGCGCGGTCAAACTTGCTTTGCCCCGCCGTCACCAGGTATACCGGACGCATCAGTTTAGGGGTTTTGAGTTGTCGATCACTGAATTTAATCATACCATAACCTCCCTCATTTACAGGTTGTCAGGACTTAAGCCCTTCGTTCGCCCCAGTTTTTCACTGAGGGATATCATAATGTGCATAATGTGATACTTAACACTATCCAATATCATTCACGATGCGATCCCATCCTTACCATCAGCCATGAGCCATCAAAGCGTTCCAATCCATAGCGCCACCGCCTCCTTCTCATTGCGGTTAATAATCTTCTGTTTGTCTTTATCGGACCAGTAATGGATGATGTCTCCTTCAAAAAGAGTGATGGTTTCGTCGCTACGTACCAATTCCAATGATCCTTTGAGGATGCAAAGAAGCTCCTGCCCGTTGTTGATATCTTTCCTGACTGGAATGGATTTGTTGGGCAGCAGCACCAGAATGGCGCTGTCAATGACGATGCGGTTTTCCGGTGGGAAAAATCGCCGCGTAATAAAACCGGTATGGGGCAGATCCACATCGTCCCATTCCTGCTTTCGAATGAGAACCGCCCGTTCCTGTTCGTGCATTTGATTTAAGAGGTCGCCGGCGTTTACGCCGATGGCATTGCAGATTTTTACCAGGGTATCCACCGAAGGCGATTTGACATTGTTTTCCACCTGGCTCATGAAACCTTCGGAAATGCCCGCTTTTTCTGCTATCGCCTTTAAAGTGAGGTTTCTGTCTTTTCTGTGTCTTCGGATTAAGGGACCGAGATTCATGGCATTATGAGTTCCGGGTGGATGTTTGCTAATGGTTAAGATGTATTATAGATTAACATTTACTGATTTGTCAATATCTTTTTGGAGGGCAACCGGAAAACAATTCGAAATTATTATAATCTATTGTTTTATCAATATAAAAGAGTTTTTTTGAAAATGTTAAACAGGAAAAAAATTAACCAATGCTAAATAATTTCCTTAATTCGCCTCCTTTTTTGTTGACATATTTCGCTTCCACCCGTTACAAGAACTGTGAAGCGTAATAAGGAACCCGTAACCAAGCACGAGGAAACGATCATGGACTTCAGCCTTTCGATGGAACAAGAAATTCTACGGAATTCGGTTCGTGACTTTGCCGAAAATGAAATTAAACCTGTTGCCAGAGAATTGGACGAAAAGGAGACCTTCTCCTACGACACCATGCGGAAAATGGCAGCGTTGGGGCTTTTCGGGATGTTCGTCTCCGAAAAATACGGTGGGCAGGGGATGGACTACATCTCCTACGCAATCGCCACCGAAGAGATTGCACGTGTCGATGGTTCCCATGCGGCCACCGTGGCCGCGGGAAATTCACTGGGCATCGGCCCTCTCTATTATTTTGGCAGCGAGGAGCAGAAACAGAAATATCTGCCGAAACTATGCAGCGGCGAGGCTCTTTGGGGATTCGGCCTGACGGAACCGGATGCGGGGTCGGATGCATCCAACTCCAAAACAACGGCTGTTTTAGATGGTGATCAATGGGTCATCAACGGCAGCAAAATCTTTATTACCAATGCTTCCACAAAACTTACATCCGGTGTGACCTCTCTCTGCCGTACCGGTACGCGTGAAGACGGCCGGCCGGAACTCTCCTGTATTCTCGTTGAAGCCGGAACACCCGGTTTTGAGGCCCGGGAAATGCACGGAAAACTCATGTGGCGGGCCTCCAATACCAGTGAGCTGTATTTCGACGACTGCCGGGTCCCTGATGAAAACATGCTGGGACCCAGGGGAAACGGTTTTCATCAAATGATGCAGACCCTTGACGGGGGCCGTCTGTCCATCGGCGCCATGGGGCTGGGAGGGGCTCAGGGCTGTTACGATCTGGCGCTGAAATACAGCAGAGAGCGGACCCAGTTTGGTAAACCCATCAGCAATTTTCAGGTGAATGCATTCAAACTGGCGGACATGGCCCTTGAAATTGAATGCGCCCGGTTGATTCTTTACAAGGCCTGCTGGCTCAGGGACCAGCAAAAACCTTTCGGCAAGGAAGCGGCCATGGCCAAACTTCACTGTTCCGAAGTCATGTATCGGTGTGCCAACCACGCGGTCCAACTTCACGGCGGATACGGCCTCATGAAGGAATATGATGTGGAACGTTTCTACCGCGACCAGAAACTTCTGGAAATCGGAGAGGGAACCTCCGAAGTTCAGCGCATTGTAATTTCAAGACTGATCGGCGCTCTATGACCCTCCATATTCTCCGAATCCGCATCAGGTTTCCGGTATTGACCATCGAGAACCCGGTACCCCGAAACCGCTACTGAAAATGTTAGACCGCATCCTGGGCAAGGAGATTGCCTCATATGTGAACCGCCACCGGGGCATGGTTGTCACCGCCGTGGCCCTGATGATTGTGGCATCTCTTTTTCAGGTGGTGCCGGTATATCTGCTGCAGCCTTTCGTTGACGAAGGCATGAAAACCGGGGCCGCGCCGGTGGCCTGGAAAATTCCGTGGTTCGCATTTGACGGCAATTCTCTTTTCTCCGTCAAGCGGACCGATGTAACGGTGATCAAAGATATAACGCCCAACCGGCTTCTGGTGCTGCTGACGCTGGTCGCCTTTGTATCTATCTTCATCAAATCCCTAACCACCTACCTGGCCGGTTTGGCGGCGGCATCCTTCTCCAACAAAGCCGTAAAATCCGTGCGGGTCGACTTGTTTAGAAAGTTCATTTCCCTGCCGCAGAGTTTTTACCATAAGACAAAAGCCGGGGAACTGGTGGCCCGGTCCACGGCGGACCTGTCCGTTCTGCAGGGGCTGATTGCCGAAATTCTGCTGGGTCTCATCGAGTACCCGCTGACAGCCTTTGTCTTTCTCATGTACCTGTTCGTCATGAATCTCAAGATGACACTGCTGGTTTTCTTCATGGTGCCCCTGATTGCGCTGCTGATTCGGCTGTTCGGCCGAAAGGTAAAGAAAAATTCCACCTACGTTCAGAACGCCACGGCGGATGTGACCTCTACCTATCATGAAACTCTTCTGTGCCTCAAACTGGTGCATGAATACTTTACGGGAAAACGTGAATCGGAGCGTTTTAGCGATTTGGCCGAAAATCTGTATAAAAAAGTGATGCGGTGGAATCGCTGGCATCTGGGGTTGGGACCGCTCATGGATACGGTGGTCTTTCTGGTCATGCCCGCCATTTTGATCGTTGGGAAAGTCTATTTTCACCACACCCTGGGGGAACTCTTGGCCATGGCCTATGCATTTTCCCGTGTGTACCGGCCCATCAAGCGTTTGGCACTGGTCAATAACCATATCAAAACCCTTCAGGGCGCCACCGACCGGGTTTTTGAAATCATGCGAACGGTGCCCGAAATCCGGGATAAAGATGGTGCAGAAGTGCTTTCCCGCCGGAAAGGGACCATCGCGTTCAAGAATGTGAATTTTGCTTACGCGCCCGATGAACCGGTGTTAAGAGATGTCTCCTTTACGCTGGAGGCAGGGGAAATGGCGGCCTTTGTGGGATCCACCGGCGCCGGGAAAAGTACCCTCCTGGACCTGATCCCCAGGTTCTACGATGTGACCGGAGGGGCCATCCTCATCGATGGTCATGACGTTCGCGATGTCACGCTAGAATCCCTTCGAAAACGTATCGGCATTGTGAACCAGGAAATTCTGCTTTTTAATGAAACCATCCGCTACAACATCAGCTATGGTGATCCCGAAAAAAGCGCGGATGAAGTCGAGTCCGCGGCCAGGGCGGCCTACGCGCACGATTTTATCATGGCCCAACCCAAAGGGTATGAAACATCCATCGGCGACATGGGGAGTTTGCTCTCGGGAGGTCAACGTCAGCGGATCGCCATTGCCAGGGCCATTCTGGTGGAGCCCGCCATTTTGATGCTGGACGAGGCCGCTTCCGCCTTGGACGCCGAGAGTGAAGGGCGCGTTCAAAAGGCTATCGAAGGGCTGAAAGGGACGCGGACCATTCTCATCGTGGCCCACCGGCTCAGCACTATTCGCAAAGCCGACCGCATCTTTGTCCTGGAAGCCGGCCAAATCGTCGAATCCGGCAGTCTGTCCGAACTGATGGCGAAAAACGGGCGCTTTAAACAACTTCATGATATGCAGTTTAGGGATTCGTAACTGCAATATCCGCCTGACTTAAATGAGGATGTCTGTCACCGTGTCCGGATTATTCGGAATGAAACGTCTTGACAATATCGCCGAAACTGATTAAATTCCCTTCAATTTTCGGCAAGAAGCCGATTTTGCAGAAATACGGTATTTCGCAGTCCAAAACCCGATTTTATCGCAATTGAGCCATGAAGGCGTTTCCTCCATGTAGGAGGCATCTCTTTGTGGTTTTTTTTTGCCAAAGTTGCTCCGGTTGAGGAGGTACCCGTGAATCACACAAAAAATCGAATAGTTATATTCTTCCGTGTTTTGATCCTGATGCTGTCGAGCTTGTTTCTATTTTCGTCCGGCGTTTGGGCCAAAGACCCGGCAAAGGAAATCCGGATTGCCGACGGTAAGGGGGACTGGGGTTATCCCAACGCCTTTCAGCACTATCCCAGGGGACCCGGATATCTGCGGATGGCGATGGTGTTCGACACCCTGGTCTGGAAAGATGCCAACGGCAATATCCCCGCCCTGGCCAAGAACTGGCGGTATGACCCTGAATCTTTGCGCTTCATTTTTCAGCTTCAGGAAGGGGTCCTGTGGCACGACGGAAAGCCGTTTACGGCCGATGATGTGGTGTTTACCATCGACTATTTTAAGAAACACCCGTATCAATGGGTACCCCTTGGTAAGGTGGCCGGCGCCGAGCGCTTAGGGCTCCACTCGGTATCCATACAGCTCAAGGAACCCTACGCCCCTTTCATGGCCTATGTGGGAGGGACCATGCCCATTTTGCCAAGGCACATCTGGGAAAAGGTAGACGATCCCAAACGGTATCAGGACCCTAACGCCTTCATTGGTACCGGTCCTTACAGATTCGTGGACTTTGACAGCACCAAAGGAACATATCTCTTTGAAGCCAACAAGGACTATTACCTGGGGAAACCGGTGGTGGACCGGGTGATCTACATCAAAGCCAAAAACCCTCTGATGGCGCTCTTAAGCCATAAAGCGGATCTTGTGAACATCAAGCCGGATATGGCCGCTCATCTTAAAAAGAAAGGAATGGTGATTCTTACAAGTCCCCGGGGCTGGAATAAAAAGCTGATGATCAACCATAAAAAGTCCCCCTTGAACGATAAACGGTTTCGAAAGGCATTGGCTTATGCCATCAACCAGCAGGAGATCATCGACAAGGCCCATCGGGGTTTCGGAAGTCCCGCTTCCTTTGGGTTATTATCCCCGGATCACGTCTTTTACAACCCCGACACCCCCCAGTATCCCCATAATCCTGAGAAAGCCCGGAAAATTCTTGCCTCGTTGGGATATCAAGAAAACGAGAAGGGGTTCATGGAAAAAAACGGCACTCCCTTGAGGCTGGAAGTCCTGATCTCCAACATTACGGTGGCAGGGGAATCCATGGCCGATCGGGACGGAGAGGTGCTGAAAAAGCAACTTGAAAATGTGGGTATTTCAGTGGATCTGGTCAATCTGGAGCAGGCCACTGCCGATGCCAAGGTCCGAAACTGGGAGTTTGACCTGGCCGTTACAGGGCATGGGGGGCTATTGGGGGATGCCATGACCCTTGAACGGATGATCAGTCCAAGGGTGGCAGGATCCGTTAATTCCGCCCGTTACGGCGCCAACCGGGAGCTCCTGGAGCTTTTGGATGCACAGATGACCGAAATGAACGAAGAAAAGCGTAAAGCCATTGTGTACGAAATACAGCGCATTTATGCGGACGAGCTTCCGGCCATCTCGCTCTACTACCCGGTTTCCATGGCGGCCTATAATCCCGAAAAAGGGATTGCGTGGTATTACACCAAAGGCGGGATTGCTCTCGGGATTCCTATTGCCCAGAATAAGATGGCACTGATTGAATAGGGGGCAGGGTGCAGGGGGGAGCTAAAGAAAAGCGGTTTTTCAGAAGTGACCTGGGACTCGTTGCCACCTTTTGTCTGGCCGCCCTGGTAATGAGCTGGATCAGTTATGCGCTCCCTCGCTTTTTGCCCGGTGATTTCGTAACGGCCACCTATGGTGCGTCCCAGGTGACGCTCACCGCCCAAGAGGAGGCGGCATTGCGGGCCGACCAGGAACCGCAAGGGGGGTTCGGCCATTATCTGTGGCGGCTGGCCCGGTTTGACTGGGGATATTCCTATGTTTTCAACACACCCGTATCAGTCCTTTTTCTGGGCGCACTGCCGTGGACGCTATTGCTCATGGGATCCGCCCATATCATTTCCATGGTCATCGGCTTTGTGGCGGGGGTGGAAGCGGCCTGGCGCCGCAACAGCGCCATTGAAAAGGGGATGGTGGGCGGCATGACCGTGCTGGAGGGGATTCCTGAGATCTGTACCGGCGTGATTCTCCTTTTTGTCTTTGCATTACAGCTTCAGTGGTTTCCAACGGCAGGCGCCGAGACCGCTTACGGAGAGCCGGGTTTTCTGGGCCATATGGCGGATGTGGTCCGTCATCTGGCGCTCCCATTAGGCACCCTGGTGCTGGCCTATTTTCCGGGTAATTTTCTCCTCACCCGCAACAGCATGGTCATGGTGATCATGGCCGATTACATCAATACGGCGCGGGCCAAGGGGCTTCCACCTTTGCGCATTCGATACGTCCATGCGGCGCGAAACGCGCTGCTGCCGGTGGTGAACCGTTTCGGGATCCGGTTGGCCTTCATGATCACCGGTGCCCTGGTGGTGGAGAGAATCAACTCTTATCCCGGGGTGGGAACCCTTCTCTACAATGCCATCGCGGCCCGGGACCTGCCGGTGATTCAAATGGTGGTGCTCATGAGTTCTTTGATCATTCTGGCGGTCTTTTTTGCGTTGGAATGGGCCTACCGGATCATTGATCCCAGGATTCGCCATGCACGTTAACCTGTCCCATATGCTCCGCCGGGATCCCTGGTTCCTGACCGGCATGATCCTTACGCTTTTCTTTCTCATGGTCACATTCCTGGGACCGTTTCTGGCGCCCTTCAGCCCCTGGAATATGGATTTCGTTCCCCTGTCGCCTCCTTCTTCGACCCACCTGCTGGGCGTGAACGACGGGGGGCAGGATATCTTTTCGGAATTGCTCTATGCGGTCCGTAATACCTTTTTTTTCGGGATGATCAGTGCGTCCACGGCTCTTTTTTTGGGAGTGCTTATAGGGGCTCTTGCGGGATGGTTCGGTGGCGTGGCGGATTTGATATTGATGCGGCTGGCCGATGTGCTGCTGGCCACGCCGGCCATCATGATCCTGATTCTCGTGGCGGCGCTCTTTCGGCCATCCCCCCATATTCTGGCGTTGATCCTGGCGGGGCTCATGTGGCCCACCATCGGCAAGACCATCCGTTCCCAGACCCTGAGCCTCAAACAGAGCCTTCACGTTCGGGCCGCACGCCAAATGGGGGGCGGCAGCGCTTATGTCATCTCCAGGCATCTTATTCCTGAGATGTTTCCCCTCTATCTCATCGGGTTTGCCGCAAAGGCCCGCATGGCCATGTTCATGGAGGCGGCCCTCGCTTTTTTGGGCCTTCTGGACCCCAGTCGGAAATCCCTGGGGATGATGATCAGCTATGCGCTTCAATATTATTATATGGACATCTGGTGGCACTGGCTTTTTCCCCCCATCCTCTGTTTGTCCCTGCTCATTATGATGGTGACCTTTCTGGCCATCAGTCTGGAAAAGGTAGTGGATCCCCGTTTGCGGGTAAACCTGCCCGGGAGGCTTTCATGAGTTTGATGATTCAGGATTTCAGCGTCGTCTACCGGGACGGGGATCACAGTATTCAGGCGGTTGAAGAGGCGACCCTTGCCGTCAAAGAGGGGGAATGCCTTGCCCTGGTGGGGGAATCGGGATCCGGCAAAACAAGCTTGGGAAAAGCGTGCCTCGGGCTGCTTCCCCAAAATGCCGAGACAACGGGGCGAATCCTTTTGAATGACCGGTACATGGATTTTTCAAATGATATGGCGCTTAATGCCATTCGATGGCAAAAAATTGCGATGGTCTTTCAAAACGGCGCCGAAACCCTGAACCCCTCCTATCGGATCATCGACCAGGTGGCCGAACCCGTCATGAAATTGGCTGGGCGGAGTCGAAAAGAGGCGTTGCACCGGGCGTCCCGCGCCCTGTTGGAGATGGGTCTTCCCGAAAACTGTTACCGCCATTATCCTCACCAGTTGAGCGGGGGGCAGGTGCAACGGAGTCTTCTGGCCATGGCCACCATTCTGGACCCGGATATCCTGATTCTGGATGAGCCCACCTCGGCCCTGGACGCACTGAACAAGGGGTTTGTGTCGGACATTATTGAGGATTATAAACAGCGGGGCAAGGGTGTTCTGCTGATCACCCACGATCTGGCGTTTGCCGTGGCCCACGGGGATGAAATGGCCGTGTTGTATCTGGGGCAGGTGATGGAAACCCTGCCGGCCCGGGAAATGTTTTCAAATCCGCTGCATCCCTATACCTTGGCCCTGGGCCGGTCGTACCCCACCATGGGCACGGCCAGGGAGCTGGGGGGCATTCGCGGGGATGCGTTCTATCGTCTGGTGCATCAGCACGGCCGTGGGGACGCTGCTCAATATCACCACTCCCACATTCAAATTCCCGAATCCGCCCACATGGACGGGCACGCGCCGCCCGTCGGATGCCTGTTCCAGGGCCGGTGCACTCAGACCATCGAAGCATGCAGAACCGGCATCGTAACCCTCGAAACGGTGGCGCATCACCGGGTCCGGTGCCTGCGCCGCGGTATCGTCTCCATACTCTCTCTTCAAGGGATCAGCAAACGGTACGACGAGAAAACGGCCCTTCATCCCACGGATCTGGTGTTAAAGGCGGGGGATCTCTTGTCTCTTGTGGGGGAGACCGGATCGGGAAAGACCACCCTGGCCATGATTGCCGCAGGGGTCCTGGCCCAGGACCGTGGAAGTCGCATTCTGGAAGATCGCGACATGGATGAATGGCTCAAGAAAGATGTCCGGTCCATGGCGCGAAAGGTCGGTGTGGTCTATCAGAATCCCGCAGCATCCATCAGTCACCGGTTTACGGTGCTGGACGCCGTGGCCGAACCCCTTGCCATCCACGGCTTGGGTCTAGGCAAAGACGAGCGGAAGGAAATGGTGAAGTCCGTTTTGGTCGATGTGCATCTTTCCACCGATGATACTTTTCTTGGGCGTTATCCCCATGAGCTGAACATGGGGGCTCTCCAAAGGGTCTGTATCGCCAGAGCCCTGATCCTAACGCCCTCCCTTCTAATTGCCGATGAGCCCACCAGTGCCCTGGATCCCAGCGTTCAGGCAAAGGTCCTGAAACTGCTCCTGGACCTTCAGACAGAGCGGGGCCTGACCATGCTCTTCGTGAGCCACGACATCGCCCTGGCCCGAAAGATCAGCGACCGCATGGGGATCATGCTGTCGGGGTATCTGGTGGAATTGGGCCGTGCCTCCCGCATCATTTCAAATCCGGTTCATCCCTACACGAAAATGCTGCTGGAAGGGGCGGGCGGAAACCGGCAACAGGGATGGAAGGTACCGCCCGATGGGGAACCGTCAAAGGGCTGTCCCTTTTTCCCCAGGTGTCCCAAGGGAAAGAATATCTGTCAGGAAGAATTCCCCTCCATTCACAAGTCCGAACACGGCTGGGTCGCCTGCCACTTTGTGGATGTCTGAGCCCGCTTCGATGGGAATTAAAGGCTGATAACTCCCCATTTACTAATTAATTTTCTTGACATTCCTTCGGATTGCAGTACGATTTTAAACATGCCCCATGCGAATTGCTCAGATATCGTACATAATTAGTGTCGATCTTTATCCACGGATGTCGATGTCCACGCAATATGCGTATGGAAAACGATCTCACCAGTCGGCTGTTGGGCGAAAATCCGTTTATTGTGGCACTGAAATTTTTGTTCGGCTGGCAGTTTTAACGCCGAAGGATCGGTCCCCAAAAAGAAAGAGGGATAGCGTGAAAAATAAGAAACGCATAATTGGGATGATGATTTTTTTCTTGTCTGTCCTGCCTTCCTATGGAAAAACGGATCAAGACCCTTTGCAGCCAGTGTATGCAAATCAGGCCGAAAGACTGGGCTTTCCAGCCGGCTCGAAGGTACTGATATCTGAAGTTTCACAGAAAATGCCCCCGGCTTGATCAGCCGACCATGCGCAGCAACGCCTCCAGGAAAGATTTTCGGGGCAGTTTGTTGTCTTGGTTGCAAACGGCATGAAAATCATCGCTCAATGCGGACTTAGCGATGATATGTCTCAGGTCGGAAAAGGCGAAACTGTTGCGACCCTTGACCTTGTGCCTGCGTTCGGGAATGTTTTCGAGCCGTGAACCATAGATCCAAATGATTGTTGCGGCCATTATGGAAAAATTGATGTGATTGATCACTGCCTGTGCATTGCGGGTTTGGCTTTTGCTGCTTCCAATGTCTTGCTTGATCTCCTTGAAACCCGACTCGATTTTCCACCTGGCCCCATAATACTCGATAATTTGCTCAACCGACAGCTTCAAGTCCGTGGAGAAGATTGCGATCCACTGTGTTTTTCGAAAGACCCAGACAACCCGGACAGGGCACTTGAGTGTTTTGAGCATAACGATTTGGGAGTATGCGTTGACTTCACGGTATTTTCCGTACAGGAAGACGTGATAGGTTGAAGCGTACGCCATGAATGCCGCCGCCATTTCAGCGCACGAACCCAACCTGCTGCCATATTTTTTGGGTCTTCCCGGCTTTTTGGAAGAACCGATCTTGGGGATGGAGTACAGTACGGTATTGGAACGTAATCTTGAAAGCAAATGAACAAAATTTCCGAGTTTAGTGCGGAGGGGTTTGAACAGGCCGTTATTTCCGAACCAGCTGTCACAAACGATTATTATGTCAACGCCGGCAAAGTGTTGAGCTACCTGAATTACCATCTCGACAGCTTGTTGGAGTTTGGTTTGGAAAGAAACGACCTTTCCGGCAACCCTCATATTGTCCGATTTGGCATTTATGGCCTTTTGGGGCAAATAAAATCGCTGTGAAAGGGGGAGACAAGCCCATCGTCCTTTGATGACCTTTAACAGACCAATAAGAACCACATTCTGTGCCCATGGATATTTGGATTGATTGTCCTTTGCGGCATGATCGAAGATATGAGAACATCCGAAGATGTTGCGACCTGTCTTTGGATTGATGAAATCATCTAATGCGATCATAAGTCGCCCATCGGACAAGGGGTCAGGAATGAGGTGCCATAAGGCGGCCCATAGGTTATGCCATGGTATTTTGTTGGAAGCCATAAAGGTGTAGAATCGACGTTTGTTAATGTTGAGCCCAAACAAGGTATTGAGGCAACGCAACACGTTTGAAGAGATAGATGAAGTGAAAGGGATGATGAAAGCCAGGATGGCATAAGAGAACCAGTGTGCTCGTTCCCTGCCGAGATTGGTGGAAGAAAAAGCATTTTGTAGAGGCTTTAAGATATCGTTTAGAATAAACATGTTGCCAAGCTCCTTTCCGATGGAATATCAATAAGTTGTTATCGAATCCTATCACGAGATGGAGCGAATTTCAAGGGTAAAAAGTTAAATAACTAGTTGAATTTATTGGCATAAAAATTGAAAAAATTTTCATTTTTCGTGCCAAAATTCTCTGCGCATAATAAAAAAAATGCGCGGAACTGGCTGGAAAAATTGGAAAAGGTTCAAAAACGGTGAAACTTTAGTACTGATATTACATGCGGATGATATCGGTATGTGCGAAGAGGCGAATCTGGCAGTGATACCCTATCTGGTAAATCAGCAGATTCAATCGGCTTCCGTGATGATGCCATGTGAATATTCCGATGCGTTTATGCAATGGTTTAAAGCCAACGAGGAGTATGATATCGGTTTGCATCTGACTTTAACAAGCGAATGGGAAACTTGGCGTTGGAGCACCGTGGCGGAGGAAGAAGATGTGCCGGGCCTTTTGGATGGCGATGAATTTATGTGGCCCAGCGCGGCGGAAGTGGTGCAAAATGCCAGGCCTGAGGAGGTTGAAAAAGAGATTCGCGCTCAAATTCAGAAAGCTTT
Source organism: delta proteobacterium NaphS2 (assembly GCA_000179315.1). Lineage (GTDB taxonomy): Bacteria > Desulfobacterota > DSM-4660 > Desulfatiglandales > Desulfatiglandaceae > NaphS2. The sequence goes on along the minus strand of ADZZ01000468.1, from coordinate 19,686 downwards.
TTCCCTAGGCGTAAAACCAACACATGTGGATACGCATATGGGAACACTTTATGCCAGTAATGCATTTTCAAAAGTCTATATGGATATCGCTGAAGAATACCAGATTCCCGCTAGGGTCATTGATCTTTCCAATGATGCCATGGTTCAGAAGCTCAAAGAGCTGGGCTATCCGGTTACGGATGATTTAATTGCAGTGTCTAATAATTACGCTATGCCAAAGCTGGATGATTTTGGGGCGGTTCCAGGCGGGACCAGTTATGAAGAAGTGCGGGCCCAGTTTTTTGAGCAGGTACAATCTTTAAATTCCGGAATTACCGAAATCACTTTTCATCCCTCCGTAAAGAGTGATAATTTGAAAGAAATCACAGATTCCTGGCAACAACGGGTATGGGAAGCTCAGCTCTTCTCCGATCCGGAAGTGATCAATTTTTTGGAAAAAGAAGAAATCATTTTTACCACCTGGAAAGAACTGATGAAAAGGTATTTCAGCTACGTTAACAAAGACGATGAGACATGTAACGACAACATGCCTTGCTACCCTACCATTCAAGACGCCATCGATGCCGCAACTTCTAGAAAGACCATAAAGATAACTCTGGGGAGTTATGACGAGAACCTGGCGCTGCATTCATCCAAAATCCTAAGCCTCGGAGGTGGATGGGATTTCGCATTTACAACCCAATCCTCAAACACATCCATAAACTCTTTGACAATTAGTAGCGGTGTTGTCACCATCGATAGCATTGTAATACAGTGATGTGAAATGCGGTCATGCCGTGACAAAGAGGTTTTTCTGGCGACCGGCAAAAAGAGGACTACTGAAGGGTCGATTGAAGCACATGTCCCTGAAACCTCGCGTGGTCTTGACATACTGTCTGGAAGATGTATAATGGTGGTGTATACGTTATGTAGGGGGCTGAACATGATCAGGACACAAATATATTTAACGGAACATCAGCGCAACGAACTGGCTATCATGGCTAAATCCCTTGGGAAAAAACAGAGTGAACTTATCCGGGAGGCCATTGACAGACTCATTGATCAAGCCGGCAAAACCCATAGGAAACAGGTGCTTCAAAAGGCTGCCGGGATTTGGAGTAATCGAACGGATCTACCTGATTTTGAAACAATTCGTTCTGAATGGAATAGAGGCTTGTAGTGGAGAAGCCGATTCTTCCGGATACGGATGTCCTTGTTGATTTTTTTAGGGGATTCCCTAGAGCCGTTGATTTCGTTAATGAATATAACGATCGTATAATTCTGTCATCAATTGTTGTTGCTGAGTTGTATGCCGGTGTAAAAGGAGAGGCGGAACAAATTGCTTTGCAGCGCTTTATATCCCTGTTCCGTGTTGTTCCCATAGACGCGACTATCGGAAAAGCCGGCGGTCTTTACAGGCGAGATTATGGCAAGTCACATGGCGTTGGCCTCGCTGATGCTATCTTGGCCGCTACCGCCGAAGTTGAGAATGCAGAATTAAGGACCCTCAATACCAGGCACTATCCCATGTTTGAAAACCTCAAACCGGCTTACAAAAAGTGAAGGTCAGCATTTCGTTGCACATTCAACAGCAACCGGCAGGGTGATGAAACACAAGCTCAGAGAGGATTTTTAAAATGTTTGATTACCTGTTGAATGACCAGCAGAAAAAATTGAAACAAGAAGCCCGTAATTTCGTGAAATCCGTCCCCGGAAAAATGATTCTGGACATGGATGCCGATAAAATTCAATTCCCCAAGGAATTTTTGCGTGAGGGGGGAGAGGGTGCCGACTATTTTCTGGTTTATGCGCGGACCGATCCCGATCGAGAGCCGCACAAGTCCATTTCCTGCTTTATTGTGGACAGGTCCGAAGGCGTGAAAACGGAATACCTGTACGGTCTGATGGGCTGCCGCGGCGGCGGTGCTTCACGGCTGGTGTTTAACGATGTAAAAGTCCCCAGGGAAAATCTTCTGGGTGAATTGAACCAGGGCGCCAAAATTTTCAATACCATGATGATCCCGGAACGCCTGGGAACGGCAGCCATGACCATTGGTGCGGCAATCCCGGCCGTGGATGTCGCCACCGGCTACACCACAAAGCGAAAGGCATTCGGCCGGCCCGTGGCGGCTTTCCAGGGTGTTTCTTTCCAGGTGGCTGAAGCGGTTACCCTTCTGGACGCTTCCCGGTCCATGATTTACACGACAGCAAGGGCCGTGGATGAGCAGATCGATGAAAAACGGATCCGAAGGCTCGTCTCCCAATCAAAGAAATTCGTTACGGAATCATGTCAGAAGGCCGTGCATAACGCAATGCAGGTGATGGGCGGTATCGGGTACACCAACATCTACCCCGTTGAAAGAATTCTCAGGGATCTTCGACTGGCCTCCATCTGGACCGGCACCAATGAGGTCATGAGCGTGATCATTGCCAATGAGTGGTACAAGGAATACTGGAAAATGAAAAAAGCCGGCAAAATAAGGGACATGGAGCTGGATGCCGCTGAGTCGGACGCGAAAGACGAGAAAATCTTCGAATAGTCGGCCCGGAATCCTTTTAAGAATTTTGTGCGCTTCCGCCCGTTAACACAATGTCTCCCTCTTTCAATTTCAGGTGGTCTGCGATGACCGGACATTTGACTTTCAGCAAGAAGAAAATGGGTGTTTTTTCGCCGGAAAGGGCTTCGTAGTTGCCCTGGCCTTTGGAAATAATCAATTCCGCATTGCGGTAGAGCCGCAAAAACCCTTCATTGCAGGTTTCAAGAAGGGTTCCCGGTGCGTCCGTTCCCGAACTCATCAGTTCCGCCACCCCGTCAATCCCGGCCTCTCGGGCATCCGCGACGGTGGCGTCATTGATGACGGGTTTTTCTCGAACCACATAGGTTGTGGGTTTACCCATGGTCTCCAGCAGTACTCTGTCAAAGACGCATTCCCCGGCATTGTCCCCCAGATAAAGGACTCTTTTAGCGCGGGCTAAGTCATCTTTGAAACGTTCATAATCGCAAAGGGCAAATGCCTTTCGCCTGGTATGATCGATTTCTTCCTTCAGGTCGAACTTCCGGTTGGGGCCGAAATCGATGATGTTGCCGGCGATGGCCATCCGTATGGCCGAAAGAAGCGGGTCCTTGGATTTTTCCACCAGCGCCTTCATGTAAGGATAGAGGCCGAGTGCCTCTTTCGTGCTCTCTCCCTTGATTTGTCTGTAGGGGTCCCGATTGTTCGTGATTTCATGCACGCATCCATAGATGCGCCGCCCGATTTCAGGCGGGGTGCTTTCGAGGGAAATACTCGGCAGCATGAGCGCAACGGCATCCAACACGGATTTGATTTTCACGGGATCGTTGGTGGCCATTTTCGCAGCCCGGAGCGCCTGGTCCAAAAAGCAGGGAAAACAATCCAGATTGATTTTCATGGGGCCGCCCCCTTTTTTGTCTGTGTATCGCCGGTTTTTTCATCAAGATAGGCCAGTGCCCGTTGGTAAACCGCGTCAATCGGGATTGATTTTTCAGGAAGCGCACCTCGAATCTGTTCCAGGTATCTTCTTTCCTTAACGATTTCAAAAGTGCGCTTGAAATTGACATCATAAATCCAACCCAGTTGAAGTAGTTTGAAGTCATTTAAGGTCCTCATATCCTTCATCTGAACGATGTCTCCTTCCATGAGGGAGCGGCATACGGCATCCGATACCCATGGCGCATCCGGAAGGTTCAGCTCAAGGGTCTCGTTCCGTCTTTCGTGGGCACGCCGGTAGTAGTCGGTTACCACATACCAGATATCTACTTTGTCCGCATCCCTTAAAAGTTTCATGAAAAAAAGCCCGGTTGCGTTTTCAGTGACCGGAAGGGCAGCTTTGTTGTGGCACCGCACGGCCTCTAAAATTATCTGTGCCTTCTCATCCTCAATGGACTGCAAAATGCCTTCTTTTTGAATGACATGAACGCCCAGCGCCGCGTGGTCCTCGGATTTTGCATCAGAAAAAGTCTTGTATTTTTGAAATTGTTCAAACCGGCCAATGTCATGCAAGAGCGCTGTGACTTCAGCCATATGAAGCGCCTCGCCAAACAGCCCCTCACTTTTTCCGATATCTTTGGCAGCGTCACTTACCCGCCTGGTATGGGCCAGTTTGAGGTCAAGGGCCGCTTGAATGTCGGGGTCCACAGAGGCAAATTGTCCAACATAGCGTCCGATCCAGCGTTTTAGGTTCGGTACGAAAGTCTTAAGTTTCATTTTCTTTGAATCCCATTTTCTCAAGAAAAATGCTTCCTATTAACACAATAGGGCGTTTGTTGCCACGGCGTAATGGGCAGGCTGGGGATGAAGGATCTCCTTTGAGACGAATGCGTTTCTATTCCACTAACGAAAACTTTGTCGATACGTCTGCAATGGTCGTATCATCCGCAGCATCTGCGCTCTTTTTCTCAGTCATACGCACCCAACATTCGCAGAAACAAATCGTTTAGTTTTTTTGGTACGTCTTCCGCGCGCTGTGCTCCCATGATGGCCTCATCGCAACCGCCGCGAAAGCCGTAAAACATGATTACCGCAGTCCAACGTTCATCATCAACGCGCCAAGCCCCTGCCCTGGCGCCATTACGAATCAACTTTGCAAGATATCGGGTGATTTCGGAATCAGCCATTGCGTATCGAAACGGCATTCCCAAGCCGTAGACCGCCACGTCATGAAGTTCGCTCATTTCGAAGTAGGCGTCGACCGCCCCGTTGATCCATGCCCTGATGCGTCCGCGCCAGTCATCGACAGGGCAGTTTTCCAACCGTGAGCGGACACGGCGCATGACCTCTTTTTCGAAACCTTCCAGCAAAACCTCAAGCAGTTCGGCCTTGTTCGCAAAATAATGGTAAAGCGTACCCTTTGCGAAACCGGCAGCGGCGGCGATCTCATCCATGGTCGTGGCCTCGTAGCCCTTTTTCACGAATAGCTTGCCGGCGGCTTCAATCAAAGTTGCGCGTCTCAAATCCGCCTTCCGTGGACCCGGCGGCGCGCCGACCCGACGGGTGCCCCTTCGGGCCGTCAGTTGTCCGGAGACTGAGGTTGGCTGTTTCATATTTTTCTCCTTATCGGTTATGTGGCGCGTTCAACGATTGAATTCCTCCGCGCGACACCGGGCGTGAACATTAACAACATTTTTGACCAATAGTCTATTTAAAATTGACTCTCAGTCTATTTTATCATAGAATCCGGTCAAGTTAAATATTTATTGTGGTGGCGGCCGCGGCCGAACTGCGGGAGCGGCTGTTTTTCATCGAGGCCGGTCGGTCCATGAATTGTAAGCGGTCAAAAATCTTTCGATAAAAATAGGAGGCGAAAATGAGTGAAATTCGCAGAAGCTATTGCGGCCTTTGCCATCCGCGATGCGGTACCTTGTTACACATTGAAAATGGCAAAGTTGTAAAAGTCGCGGGCGATCCGGATCATCCCATCACCCGGGGAGCCATCTGCGAACGCGGTCGATTGATGCTGGATCACCTATATCATCCGCAACGCTTGAATTATCCTTTAAAAAGAACCGGCGAGAGAGGACAAGGCCGTTGGCAGCAGGTAACCTGGGACCAAGCCCTGGACGAGGTGGCTGAAAAATTATCAAGCTTGAAAGATACATACGGCGCTGAAACCCTCACTTTCACGCACGGTACCAGGCGTACTTACCATTGGGATTGCCGTCGCTTTTTTAACCTGTTCGGATCTCCCAATACCTGTGGTGTAAACAACATTTGCTTTTGCCCAACTTATGCCACTGAATACGCCACTTACGGAGGGGTGGTCATGGGCAGTGAAGTGTTGGACGCAAAATGTATGGTTCTGTGGGGCTGTAATGCCTCAAAATCCAGCCCTATCGGTCTATATCCTCAACTCGTTAAAGCAAGCAAAAATGGCGCCAAGCTGATCGTCATTGACCCTCGAAGGATAAAAGAGGCGGAGATGGCGGATTTATGGTTGCAGATTCGCCCGGGCACGGACCTTGCCCTGATGCTGGGTTGGATTCGCCTGATTATCGAGGAGAACCTGTATGACCATGACTTCGTCGCCAACTGGACCGTCGGTTTTGAAGAGCTTAAAGCCGCGGTTGAACCCTACACCCCGGAGAAGGTTTCTGAAACAACTTCGGTGCCGGCCGATCTCATTATTGAAGCCGCAAAAATGTATGCGACGGTCAGACCGGCCGTGATTCCCTTTGGATTGGGGCTGGATAAACAGGGCATCAATTCCACGCAGTGCGCGAGGGGCCGGGCCATTTTGCGGGCCATTACCGGCAACTTGGAGATTCCCGGCGGTGATGTCTTCAGTATGGCCGGAGACATCGGAAAAATCCACGACTGGGAACATCTTGAGATGAATGACGCCATTCCCGAAAGCCAGCGTGCCAAGCAGTTAGGCGCCGACATGTATCCCTTTTTCGGGTTTCCCGGATGGGAGCGGAACCAGAAGGCCAACAAAAGACTGCCCTCGGGCTACGTGGCCGCGCCAGAGGCATGGCACTCCAACCTGGCACATGCCAGAGCGGTTATGGACGCCATTATTACCGGTAAGCCGTATCCGGTAACAGCCGCAATCACCTTGGCAAACAACCCGCTTCTGGCCTTACCCAATACCAAACGCGTGTTTGAGGCCCTTCAGGCCCTCCGGCTCTACGTGGTTATGGATTACTACATGACCCCGTCCGCCGCCTTGGCCGATTATGTTTTTCCTGCGTCCACCACGGTGGAGCAACCTGAACTCTGGTTGACCGGCGGATTCTGCATGGCCTGCCCGCAGGGAATCGCGCCGATTTACGAACGCCGAAACAGCTATGACTTTTACCGCGGCTTGGGGGTACGGCTGGGTCAGGAAGAAAACTGGCCTTGGAAGACCGTGGAAGAAGTGTATGACTATTGTCTGGAGCCGGTGGGGCTGACGTTTAAGAAACTGGTGGATCAATACGGGATCCTAGGCCGGATGGAATATCGTCGTTACGAACGGTTCGGATTCGGCACCCCTTCAGGTAAAGTCGAGCTTAAATCCTCGATTTTCGAAGAACTGGGGGCGGATTCTCTTCCTCAATATCATGAGCCGGTCTGGAGCCCGAAGGGCAATCCAAAGGTGGCGGAGGAATATCCTCTGATCCTCATCACGGGAAGCCGCTTCATGCCCATGTATCATTCCGAACAGCGACAAATCGAAAAGGCCCGTCAAAAAGTACCCGATCCTTTGGTCACGATTCACCCCGAAACAGCTGAAAAATTGGGGCTGTCCACGGGGGACTGGGCCGTGATTTCGACCCCTTTGGGTTCCATACGCCAGCGCGTCAAGATTTCGGATGCCATCCATCCCAAGATGGCCGACGTACAACATTCGTGGTGGTTCCCGGAGCGTGCCCCAAAGCTTCCGGAACTTTTCGGCGTCTTCGAATCGAACACCAACCTTCTTTGCCCGGATGCCCCTGAGTTTTGCAGTCCGGAAATTGGCAGTTGGCCTCATTCTGCGCTGTTGTGCAGCATAGAAAAAGAGGACTAAAGGCACTTACACATTCCCGGTGGTATTTTCCGGGTGAAAAACCTTGGCGTGTCCACCGCTTAAATGTCGTGTTGAAATGAGTCCATACCGGCGAGGGAAATTATGACAACCACTGAAACAATCGCAATTGAAAATGAACACATGCCGCCCTTCTTCAAGAAGACGGCCGTTTCCATTGAAAGAGGGGAGGGGGTTTATGTCTGGGATGAGGAAGGGAACCGGTATCTCGACTTAACGGCGGGCTGGGGTGTTACGTGCATCGGCCATGCCCATCCCGTCATTCAAAGCGCCTTGAACGAGCAGTCCGGGCGTATTCTGCAAAACCCCAACTCCGGCCTCACCTACTCACCGGTCCGTTCGCGGTTGTTGACTCTTTTGGCCGAGATATTGCCGGCCAACCTGACACGGGTCTTTTTTTCGAACAGCGGAGCGGAGGCCAACGACGCGGCCATCAAGCTGGCCCGAAAGGCTACCGGCCGTCACAAGGTGATTGCCACAAAAGGGAGCTTTCACGGCCGCACCATCAGCACCGCATCGGCCACGGGCCAGGCGAAACACCGGGAAAAATACAACCCCCTGATGCCAGGCTATCTGTTTGTCCCTTATAATGATGTGCCTGCCCTTTCTTCCGCCCTGGATGAGGATGTGGCCGCCGTCATCGTGGAGCCGGTTCAGGGGGAAGGGGGCGTCCGCGTGCCGTCCCATGACTATCTGGAGAAGGTCTCCGACCTGTGCCGGGCCAACGGCACCCTTCTGATCGTGGATGAAATCCAGACCGGCTTCTGTCGCACGGGACCCATGTTCGCCATGGACGACACCAAGGCCCGGGCCGATTTTCTGACCATGGCAAAAGGTATCGCCGGCGGTTTTCCCCTGGGTGCCTTCGCCGTGTCCGAAGAAGTGTCAAGCCGATTTGAGATCGGCGATCACGGCGGCACCTACTGCGGCAATCCCCTTGCCTGCGCCGTTGCGCAAAACGTGATCCGATATCTCCTGGACCACTGTATCAGCGCCCATGTTGCAGCATTGGGAAAAGTTGCCCTTGACGAGATGCTTCAATGGAAAGAACGTTACGCCGGCGCCGTATCGGATGTCCGCGGAAAGGGGCTCCTGCTGCTGGTGGAGTTCGTCGACGAATCAACGGCCGCCCGGGTCATGGCCGAATGTTTGTCCGGAAAGGTCTTTGTCTGTCTGACCCAGGGAAACGGCATCCGGGTCTTTCCCGCGCTGAATATTGAACACGGGCAATTGATGGACGGGCTGGGGACGCTTCGGCTGGCCATCGAAACGACGGCAACCGCGAAGCGCTGAACATCCTCTTTTTTTGCGGAAGGCAACATTCCTAGGAGGCAGCCATTTTATCTTGCACGTAGCGGGCGATGCGGTTGAGGGTCGTGAGGTTGATATAATCGTCTTCGTCGATGCGGATACCGTATTCATCCTGCAGCACCAGTGCTACCGTGGCCAGATCCATGCTGTCGATACCCACCTCGTCCACCAGGTCAATTTCAGGATCAAATGTCTCGGGGGTTACATCCTCCAGTTTTAATTCGTCGATCATGATTTCTGCAACATGGACGGTGATGTCCTTTAGATTTTTTTTCACGCTGTCTCCTCCTTCATATGTTCCGTGCCCGGATCCTTAACAAAGATTACGCCGTTGCAGGCTAATTCGTTGCCGACCAGGATGCGAAAGACATAAGCGTCTTCATCCGATTTTCTGGGCGCGGCAATTATTTCAAGTTTTTCGCCGGGCCGTATCACCCGCTTAAAACGGACTTTTCTGAATCCCGCGGTCGACACGTTTCGTTTTCCGGCCAGTCGGATGGCATCCAGTGCCATTTCCAGCTGCGCTATCCCCGGAAGCGTCGGGTCTCCTGGAAAATGGCCGTCAAACCAAGGAGATTCGGACGGTACCTCGGCATGCAGAATCCTTTCCCCGGTATCGGTGGTTTTTGTGTGGAGCTCAGTATACCATTTCTTTTTAGATGCTTGTCCCATTTTCATGTTCCGACGCTTTCAAATATCCTTTCAATCAGACCCATCAGCCGTCAGCAATGAGCCAATTCATCGGATCAAATGTTCCCACAGGGGACCGGTGTGTCCCCGTTCATACAACCGGGCCACAATCCGTGCCATGCTTTCACCGCCCGCGCCCACGACCCAGTTGAGACGTCCTTCGGCATGCTTTTCAAGCCGCGCAAGGATGCCATCCTGGGAAATTTCTCGGGATGTATAGAAGCGGGGCTCAAGAAGGGAGGTAGAAGCCGAAATTTGTCCTTCCGTCACCGCCATATCATAGAGATCCGTGTGCGGGTAAATACGCAACGCCGTGAAAAAAAAGAAGACGCACCGGGGGAGCCCGTCAAGACCTGTCAGCGTTTCTTCGATTGAGTTTTCGTTTTCACCGGGCCCCCCCAATAGCAGAAAATGAGATACGTGCAGTCCGCTCTCAAGAGCCGCTTTGTGGGCCTTGAATACGTCTGTTGCACAAAAGGGCTTGCTATACCTCTTGAGTACGGCATCGCACAAGGATTCCGTGCCGAACTCGGCATGGGTGAGGCCCGCCCGCGCCATCAGTTCAAAATACCCTTCGGGCGGTGCCACGGGCGCGAAAAAAGCCCCCCAGGGAATTTTGACGCCCGCTTCAATAAAGGCTTCGGCCACCGCCATGCTGTGAGCCGTGTGGGAGTTGAATACGGAATCCGTTATATAAAAATATTCTGCACCTGCAGCCTGGAGCTGCAAGGCATCCTGGGCCGCGGCTTCGGGTTCTATCAACCGCAATTTTTTTCCTTCGATATGGGGGTAGGTGCAATAGATACAATTGAAAGGACACCCCCGTTTGGTCTGAAGGTTCAGCATCCCGCCGTGTTCGAGATAATAGGGCAGGTGGGGGCTGTTCATCAAATGTTTTCGGCCGAAGGGGCCTGCCAGCGGGGGTGGAATTTCCTGGGAACCTTTCCGCGTAACGACTCCGGGAATGCCGGCGACGGGCGTTTTTTCCGCCATTGCCTTCAGCAGATCCGCCAGACGCTCCCCTTCTCCCACAATACCGTAATCCGCACCCAGAACCTCCATCATCTCCCGGGGAAACAGAGTAAAGCCGCTGCCGCCCAGCACCAGGGTTGCTTCCGTATGGTTTCGAACCGAATGGGCGATACGTTGGTACCCCGCCACGAAGCTTTTCTGATCCCTTTGATCGGTGTTGTCGATATTTCGTAATGACATGCCCACCACGTCCGGAGCAAAGGAATCGATAATCGGGACCAACAGGTTGTCGTCACCCAGCGCGTTGATGTCGGCAATTCTTACATCATGATCCGCCCGAAGTGCATCGGCCACATGGTCGAGACCCAGAGGATAGACCGGATAGGGGGTTGTGAGGGTATTGGTTGAAATTAGAAGGACTTTCAAAACAACGCCTCTTTCCGACGAAGTGCCACGGCCGTGACAAATTTACCCAGGCCCAGCAGGAGAATCCCTTTTCCCTTTAAATCAACATGCTCTTTTTCAGTGAGTGCATCGGGAATCATGCCTGTTTTTGAAAGGGCCACGGCAAGGACCGTTGCCACGGCCGAGGCTGAGGCAAACTCGCCCACATACCGGCGGTAATCGATAACCGGTCCGTTAAACCCGGTGATCTGAACGAAGGAATCCAGTTGTTCCCGGCCCATGACACGGGATGCCGCCGGCAGTCCCACAAAAGCAGTTGCAAAACAGAGATTTATTTTTTCAGCGCCCCCCAGGGATTGTACGAGGGATGAAACCACACCGGGGTTTTCATGGGCGTTTTCATAAAAGAGGGGACTCAATTGTGGGCCGGCACCCTTTGAGGCCCTTCGAACCATCAATGCCCCGCCGCCGTCGGCCGGCGTGTCGGCCTGTGCAACGGAACCATCAAAAAGCCCTGACAGCACCGGATGAAATTCATCGGCCGACAGGACCAGGAGCGGCTTGTCATCATGTTTTGCCAGGAGTTGGGCGGACATCAATGCCTGTTCAAATGAGTAGTCCCCACCGGTGGTGGTGATGTTGGGGCCTTTTGCTTTCAACTTTACGGCAATTCGCCCGGCGGTGGCATTGTGAACGGAACCCATGAAATCCGTGGGGCTGGAGAACCGTTGGTTGGTTTCGTAGAGTGCTTTTAAAAAATCGTGGGTTTCCGAAAGCGCTCCCCAGCCGGTTCCGAAAAAGACGGAATCGGGTGCATGGTCTTCCTTTGAATCTTCAATAGCCCCGTTGGCCAGGGACAGCCCCATTCGGGAAAGTCGCTTGAGCCGTCTGGTGACTCCGGGGGAAAGGGATCGGGAGATCTTTTTTTTGGATAACAGTCCTAGGCAGGGCAGCCCTTTGAAAAAAAGATTTAATGTCTGTGACGTGTTTCCCGCGCCCGTTATGCACGCAAGACCTGAAACCTCAAGCGGTGCGGGCGGTTCAAATTCCATTGCCTGTCTGTTCCTGGACCTTCCGATTGCCAGACTTGCATTGCTGCCGCCGAAACCAAAGGCATTTGAAAGAACCGTCTTAATGGTGGAAGACACAGGTTTTCTAAGCGGATTCATGTGCAGTTTCGGATCGGGGGTAACGCACCCCACGCTGGCCGGTGCAATCCCTGTTTCGATGCATTTGGCCGAAATAACCGTTTCAATAGCCCCTGATGCGGAGAGGCTGTGGCCGAAGGCCCCCTTCACCGAAGAAACAAGCGGTTTTTCCCTATCAAACAGCCGATTAAAGGCTTTGGCTTCGGCCAGGTCATTGTCAATGGTGCCGGTGCCGTGGAGATTGACATAATCAACCTCTGTTGGAATGATACTCCCATCTTCAAGGGCATATTTCATGGCGGAAAGTGCACCGCCCCCTTCAGGATCCGGTGAGGCGGGATGATAGGCATCGCAGGTCAGCCCTGCGCCCAGGATTTCAATGACGTTGGTGTCCGAAATCCCGGTCTTCCCCTCCAGAAGTAGCATCCCGGCACCCTCGGAAACCGTGAGACCCTTGCGATTCCGATCCAGGGGATGGGAGCCCTTTGCATCAATAAGCTGCAGGGAATGGAATCCGAAATAGGTGAGACGGCACAGAGATTCAGCCCCTCCCGCAAGAATTCTGCGGTACCGACCGGTTCTGAGCAGGGCAAGGGCCAGCGCGATGGCGGCGGCCCCCGAGGAGCAGGCGGTGGAGACGGTGATGAGGGGCCCAGTGCATTTCAGCTCCTTTGCCACATATTCGGCCACGGACCCCGCGCCATGGTGCACAAAGAGGGCCGGATCCATGTTATTTTCTTTTAACAGGATTTCCGTCAGGCTCATGCCCCCCGTTGTGCTGCCCATGACAATGGCGTCGGGCGGGCCGTCTGCATATTCCATGGCCTCCCTGGCAGCGATCAGGGCCAGTTTGTGGGTCCTTGGGAATTCGCCCGGGGGCACGGGAAGGGAAACCTCTCCCACGGGAAAGGAAAGATCCTCGGGCGTGTCAAACAGGGTGAGCTTTCCATTACCGGTGTTGCCCTTTAAAAGGGCGTGCCAGTTCTGTTCCACCCCTTTTCCGAGGGGTGTGATCAGCCCCATGCCCGCAATTGCAGCGCGAATATCCGTCAAGAGGTTACCTTCGGTGATTCTTCCGCGATATAGGCTGAAAGGGCTTTCAGATTGGCGAAAACCCGGGCGCCCAGTTCCTTGTTGTCTATCTTGACGGCATAATCTTTTTCAATCATGATGACCAGTTCCAGCACGTCAATGGAATCCAGTCCCAGTTCGCCGCCCACCAGCTGATCTTCTTCACCCATATTTTCAGGAGAGACTTCTTCCAGCTTCAGCGTGTCGATTATCTTCATGCGCAGTTCATCGATGAGGTTGTTCATATATATTTTCCGTAAAGGGGCCTTCTTGCGGTCCAAATATCAAAAGATGGGATTGCCGCTTTACAGATGCGGCAAAGTGTCGTAAAAATTCTTTAAATTATCACGATCATAAGATCAATGTCAATTTCTCAAAGGCTAATCCTTACAAATTCAACGGGTTGGGAGTGGAAACCGGGATGATTGATGATGTGGAGAGGCTGATTCCCCACAGGGGTCTCATGAGACTGGTGGATGAAATTATTTCGGTGGATGAGAAGACTGCCGTCACCGCATCCACGGTAACGGAATCCTGGCCCATGGTTGAAGGGGGCGCGGCCAATTGTATCGTCCTGGTGGAACTGATCGCGCAAACGGCGGGGATATGCCTGGGCTGGAAAGAACCACGGAAAAAGGAAGAGGAACTGGCCGGTACCGGATGGATTGTGGGTGTTAAAGAGGCTGTCTTCCACCACAGCGAAATTCCTTTGAATAGCCGCATTATCACCGCTTCCGATCGCGTTTTTCAAGTGGAATTCTACAGCGAAATCGCGGGCACCGCGCGTGTGGGTGATGAAACCCTTGCGGAGGTCAAGCTGCAGATGGTGCAATCGGATTCCAACGTTAATGAGGAGACCGTATCATGAACCTCAATGAGAACCCCGTGGCGGTTGTGACCGGGGGAAGCCGGGGCATCGGCCGCGCCATATGCCGGGAACTGGCAGGTGCCGGTTATCAGGTGGTGATCAACTACCATTCCAAGCGGCAGGCTGCAGAGGAAACCCTTGAGATGGTGCAAAAACAGGAGAGCCGGGGTGAGATCATCAAATTTGATGTGGCCGACAGCCGGGAAACCCGTGATGCCGTAAGCGGAATTATCCAACGTTACGGACATATTCATGTTCTCGTCAACAATGCCGGCATTGTCTCTGACGGGCTTTTTGTCTTTATGGCCGAAGAAGAATGGGACGGCGTTATCAATACCCATCTGAAAGGCTTTTACAACGTCACACGACCCGTCCTCGAAAACATGGTGGCCCATAAGGCGGGCAGCATCGTCAGCATATCATCCCTGTCCGGCCTGATGGGGCATCGCGGGCAGGCCAACTATTCCGCGGCCAAGGCCGGACTGATCGGCGCCACCCGCTCCATCGCCACGGAGGTGGCGCGCCTGGGCGTGCGGGTCAATGCGGTAGCGCCCGGCTTAATCCAAACCGAGATGATCGAGGACCGTCCGAAAGGGCAGATCAAGGGTCTGATTCCCATGGCCCGTGTGGGTCGGCCCGAAGAGGTGGCCACGGTGGTGCGGTTTCTCTGCTCGGAAGATGCGTCCTATGTGACCGGCCAGGTGATTTCCGTAAACGGGGGAATGGCTTAGCATGGGAAAAATAAATGAGATTGAAACGCCATGGGCCAACGGATTGTTTCTGCTGCTCATTTTTTTCTTTATAGTGGTTCCCCCGGCCCGGGCCGATGACTGGGACCGGATTCGAAAAGAAGCGGGAGACATTCAAACCATCAACGCCCGGTTTATTCAGGAAAAACATCTGGAAATTCTCGTTAAGCCCTTCATAAGCAAGGGGGGCTTCTATTTTCAGGCACCGGGATCTCTCAGGTGGGAGTACTTTTCTCCCATCAAAAGCATCCTGGTCATGCACGACGGAGCCGTTCGCCGTTTCATCGGAAACGAGACGGGCTTCAAGGAGGATGCGAGCCCGGGGCTTCAGGCCATGGAAATGGTGCTTCAGGAGATTTCACTTTGGTTTAAAGGAAAATTTACCGATAATCCGAACTATGCGGCCACCCTTGAGGGACATAACAAAATTGTGATGGTTCCCAGGGACCGGGCATTTAAAAAGATCATTCAAAGAATTGAAATTCTGCTCTCGGATCGACCCGGCGTGATTGATACGGTTACCATACATGAAGGAAAAACCTCTTTTACAAAAATCCGCTTTCAAAATGTCAAAATCAATGAAGAGGTGGCGGAAACACTTTTTGAATCCATTCCATAGGAATGTCCGGTTGAGACCGGTGATGATACTGAGTGGTTGTCGCAATCCTTTGCTGTTGCTGCTGGGGATCTTTCTTTTGACGGCCTGCGCCAGCCTGCCCCGGATGAAGGCTATCGGTAATGCCGAAGTTTCAAAAGCCGTTTCATTTTGCAGCGATGCCTTTCCTCAGGGTAAATGGCAGTTGACCCATGCGATAATGGCGACGCTTCCCAACGGTGGGGAAGCTCAGCTGTTGGGCATTACCGAGATATCCTCCGATCCGGAACAAATTCATGCGGTCATGATGACCATCGAGGGTCTGGTGCTCTTTGATGGGTTGGAAGACGGCCGATTGACCATCAAACGGGGTGTCGCGCCCTTTGATTCCCGGACTTTCGCGAAAGGGCTGATGGAAGACATCCGGTTGATCTTCATTAAACCCGCCGGGAAGCCAATTGTCGGCTTAACCGAGGATGGTTTTCCGGTGTGCCGGTACCGGGTTTTGGACAATATCGTGGTCGATGTGGTGGGTTCCCATGGCAGGCTTGAAATTCTAAAATACGAAAATGAGCGATTGATTCGCAGGGTGACCCGTGAATCCAATCCCCTTCCTGAAAAAATAACCCTCACCGCTTACGGACCGGCCCCCTATGGCCTCAATCTGCGACTGATCAGTGCGGAACAAATCAAGAATTAACAGGGCTCTTTAATGAAATTCAGGTTGATCTACCCCAAATGGGCAAAACTCGAAAGGCAGACGGAGTTTCATCTCCCCCCCCACGGACCCGTTGTTTTTGCCGCGGCGCTGCCCGAAGACGTGCAGGTGGCATTTACCGACGAAAACCTGGAAGACATTCCCTTTGATGATCCCGTCGATTTTGTGGGCATCTCCATGATGCTGACCATTCAGGTGAAAAGGGGCTGGCAGATCGCAGACATTTACCGAAAAAAGGGTGCCAAGGTGATCATCGGAGGCATCGCCGCCATGCTGCATGCAGAGGAAACGCTCCGACACGCAGATTCGGTATTCCTGGGAGAAGCGGAAGGACGCATGGAAAAGGTTTTTTTGGATTTTTCCCAAGGGCGGCTGCAGCCTGTTTACGATTTTCTCGATGATCGCCCGCCCATTGAAACTGTGGGAACCGCCCGACGGGATATCCTGAAACGGGATTTGTACAACTACCGGGGTGTCCAGATGGTCGATCTGGTACATGCCTCCAGAGGGTGTCGCTTCCATTGCTATCCCTGTGCCGTGGCGTATCTGGGCGGACGCGTTTTCAGGCCCCGTCCCATTGACAGGGCCATTGCCGAATTGGAGAGCATCGACAATAACCGGCTCTTTATCGTGGACAACTCCCTGGCCCAGGATACCCGCTGGGAGAAGGATTTGTTCCGGGAAATGATCCCGCTCAAGAAGAAATGGTGCAGCCATCCCATTGAGGACGACCCTCAGGTTCTGGATTTGGCGGCCCGGGCCGGGGCCTGGTATGTTTATCAGGCGCTATTTGATACTTCCGATTACATCAGGGAACGGATCAGGCGATACCACGATTACGGTATTCTGGTGGAAGGGACCATTTTGCTGGGGCTGGATCATCACACGGAGGACTATATTCGAAAGCTCATCGACTTTTTGTTGGAAATTGACCTGGACCTGGCGGAGTTCACGGTCCTTACCCCCTTTCCCCACACAAAAGTCCGTGCGGATCTGGAAAAGCAGAACCGGATTCTTTCCTTTGACTGGAATGATTACTCGGCGGATCGGGTGGTCTATCAGCCGAAACACATGTCTCCCGAGCGACTTCAGGAACTCTTCCATGAGGCCTGGGACACATTTTATGCGGAAGAAAGCCAGCAGTTGAAGATGTTCAAACTGCTGCAAAACGTCATCGAGCGGGAAAAAAAGGACAATACCTTCAGACCGAGAAACCGCAAACTGTCAAAACAGGCCTTCGGGAGAAAATCGGTGTAGATGGAAACTCTCTTGCTTTTTACGATAGAAAACCGGGTGATACGCCTTAATCCCTGTTCAGATCCAACGACGAGGATTTTGTATGTTGACACGTATTCAGTGTGCCCTTATAATGTGAAAGAAGAAAGGGGGTGTGCGCCATGCCCAACATTACCATTTCCCTTGATAAAGAGTTGCTGAGGTCCGGCAGGCTTTATGCGGAGAAGCATAAAACATCCATGAATGCGCTGATCCGGTCTCTGCTTGAACAAACTGTGATGCCTCAGTCGCAACAATGGCTTAAAGAATGTTTTCAGTTGATGGATCAGGCAAATGTCAACTCTCAAGGTCGGAAATGGCCAAGAGAGGCTTTGTATGATCTCTAAAATTTTCGTTGATACGAACATACTGATATATAGTCTGGACCAATTTGATCCGGTCAAACAGAAAAAATCTCGTGAACTCCTTGAAACGTTGACAGAGAATTTTCAAGGGGTCATCTCCACCCAGGTGCTGCAAGAGTTTTACGTAACGGCAGTCAACAAACTAGGTGCCGATCCCCTTCTCATTAAGGATATCCTGTATGCGTACGAATGGTTCGAAATTGTCATCATTACACCGGACAGGATCAAGGAAGCCATTGACTGCAGCATCATCAACCGGCTTTCATTCTGGGATGCACTGATCGTTGTGGCTGCCGAAAGCGCAAATTGCGAAAGGCTTTGGTCGGAAGATTTGAATGACGGGCAGGTGATTCGGGGCGTACGCATCGAAAATCCATTATGAATGTCTACCCCGCATTTTATTCGGGCGATTGAAAACTTTTGGATTTGCGAACCAGCGCAGTCCCTTTTCATGAAATTCTCTCCTCCAAATCAGAGGGTCACGGAGCTTTCCCGATCCTGCACCCTGCCCCCTGACAACTGCCCCCTTAATAAAATAATCTTAAAATCGCACCGGTCTCACAAAGGCATCTTTTCCCGCAAAGACGGCTGCTGAACCGAGATCCTCTTCAATACGGAGCAACTGGTTATATTTCTCCACCCGTTCCCCTCTTGCCGGCGCTCCGGTTTTGAGATGCCCTGTATCCAGCGCAACGGTCATATCCGCAATGAAACTGTCCACGGTCTCACCGCTTCGGTGTGAAACAAATGCCGCCCAGCCGGTCCGTTGACACATGCGTACGGCGGAAATGGTTTCCGTGAGGGTCCCGATCTGGTTCAGTTTAATGAGGGCCGCATTGGCGCAGTTTTCCCGAATGCCCCGGGATATGTATTCCACGTTGGTGACAAAAAGGTCGTCGCCCACCAATTCGATCTTACCCCCCAGCCGGTCGTTCAAAACTTTCCAGCCGTCCCAGTCATCTTCCGCCAGCCCGTCTTCAATGGAGACAATTGGATAGGCGTTCATCAGTTTCTCATAGTAGTCCACCATCTCCTCCGAAGTGCAGGTCCGGTTCTCCGTCCGAAGGTTGTAACGGCCATCCTCAAAAAACTCGCTGGCGGCGGGATCAAGGGCAATTCCCACATCAACCCCGGGTCTGAGCCCTGCCTTTTCAATCCCCTTGACGATGACCTCAAGGGGTTCTTCGTTGGAGGAAACGCTGGGTGAAAACCCCCCTTCGTCTCCGACACCAACGGCATGACCGGATTCCATCAGGACGGCTCGCAGCGCCTGGTAAACCTCACAGGCCCACCGCATGGACTCGCTGAAACTCCCGGCACCATAGGGGCCGATCATGTATTCCTGAAAATCCGAACCCTGCCACCGGGCGTGGGCCCCGCCGTTCATGATGTTGAGCATGGGCACGGGCAGGCGCACGGCCCCCGGTCCACCCAGATACTTGTACAGCGGAAGCTGGCTGGCCATGGCACCGGCCCTTGCTGCGGCCAGAGAAACCCCGAGGGTAGCATTGGCGCCGAGTCCGGCCTTGTTGGGGGTTCCGTCCAGTTCCAACAACTTATGATCGATGTCTGCCTGCCGGCGAACGTCATAGCCCGTCAAGGCATCGTTGATGGTGGTGTTCACGTTTTCAACCGCTTTGAGGACGCCTTTTCCCCCATAGCGGTTCTTGTCGCCGTCGCGCAGCTCCAGGGCCTCGCGGGAGCCAGTGGAAGCACCCGATGGAACGCCCGCGCGAGACCGAATTCCGGAAGCCAGTGTGACTTCCACTTCAACGGTGGGATTGCCGCGACTGTCCAGAATCTGACGACCCAGAATTTTTTTGATTTCCGTCTTTTTTTGTTTGCTCATTGTCTTTTCCTCTTTTTGAAAAATTTAGGTTTCCAAGTAAGCTTTAAGCCTTAATAAGGATGGTGCATAAGAATATAAAATTTCCTTTAAACATGAAAATTTTTTCTCCTCCTTTCTGAAATGATTCTCTTACTTTAATAACAATACCACTTTATTAAATGCAA
>ADZZ01000469.1 GCA_000179315.1 delta proteobacterium NaphS2 | reverse complement strand
CTTTCCGAATCTGTCGGAAATCTTACATGATGCGGTCTGGACAATCCCGATTTTTGCTCCTGATATTTTTCCTCGGAGAAGTATACAAAACGTCCTTGATGCTTTTCTCGTCGGATTCCCGGAGCATGCTGCAGCCGGGAAAAAACGGAACTGTTAGGGACAATTTCAACCAGTTGGGCAATCTGTCTGGCATTCAATCCCGTTTCAGATCTCTCGATAAGCTGAGAAATTGTCTGCATAAGGTTTCCGTATTGTGAAAAAAGGATCTCCCGGTATTTCCATATGCCGTGTTCATCAAATCGCGGAATTCCCGGAAGACTGTAATAACGCCCATTCATATTAAAGCTCGTGTAAGTCCGCCATTTTTTCAGTTGTCTTCTGGCGGTGGTCACGGAAGAATCGAGGAGATCCGCAATCTCTTCGATTGTGACCACTTTTCGTTTTTGAAATTCCTTGATGGCCTTTTCCGCATCCATATCCACCCCATGGCAAAGTATGTACAATAAACAATCATTTTGCGCATACTTTGCCATGCCGGTAGGCACAAGTCAACAATTTTTCCATAATATGGTTGGTATGTTATGTGAAAATCAGGTAAAACTGAGTGCATGGCAGATGCGCATACTTGATCAGAATCTGCGAGAAAAGCGTAACCATTCGAATAATATGGGGTATTCATTTAGCAACCGTTATTTTCGGCCATAGTAAAATCAAGAACAAAACACAATATAAGGAATTGCTATTATGGAAAATGTAATAAATCTTCATATTGAAAAATTACCCGAAGGCGTATATCTCGCGACTTCTGATGAAATGCCAGGGTTAGTAGCTCAAGGTCGAACAGTATCAGAAACCCTGGAAATCGCTAAAGATGTGGCAAAAAAATTAATAGAGTCTCAGCAAGAAAAACAAAAACCTCTCGTATTATCCCAGGTTGAGAAAAAATTTGATTATCCTTTGATTGTTGGGGCTTAGTTGTGGGAAGACTAGCCGGTTTTAAGTATCGCCAAATTATAAACTAAAGTTTCACCGTTTTTGAACCTTTTCCAATTTTTCCAGCCGGTTCCGCGCATTTTTTTTATTATGCGCAGAGAATTTTGGCACGAAAAATGAAAATTTTTTCAATTTTTATGCCAATAAATTCAACTAGTTATTTAACTTTTTACCCTTGAAATTCGCTCCATCTCGTGATAGGATTCGATAACAACTTATTGATATTCCATCGGAAAGGAGCTTGGCAACATGTTTATTCTAAACGATATCTTAAAGCCTCTACAAAATGCTTTTTCTTCCACCAATCTCGGCAGGGAACGAGCACACTGGTTCTCTTATGCCATCCTGGCTTTCATCATCCCTTTCACTTCATCTATCTCTTCAAACGTGTTGCGTTGCCTCAATACCTTGTTTGGGCTCAACATTAACAAACGTCGATTCTACACCTTTATGGCTTCCAACAAAATACCATGGCATAACCTATGGGCCGCCTTATGGCACCTCATTCCTGACCCCTTGTCCGATGGGCGACTTATGATCGCATTAGATGATTTCATCAATCCAAAGACAGGTCGCACATCT
>ADZZ01000470.1 GCA_000179315.1 delta proteobacterium NaphS2 | reverse complement strand
GTTTTAGATGGCAGAAAACGAACTACAAGAGCAGGTGGCGCTATTTCGCTACGGGATTATCGCGGATTTTGTTCATTTGCCGCCCGGATCAAGAGGGCTTTACGCTCAGATCAGGAAGAAAGCAGGGCAGGAATATGTTATTCCCGGCTCCAGACGCACCCGTGTGGCTGAAGAGACGATCCGTTCATGGTTGAAAAAATACCGCAAGGGCGGTTTTGACGCCCTACTGCCCAAAGAGCGCACGGACAAGGGGGAAACGAGAAAGCTGCCCCTTGAGATTTCGGATTTACTTCTTGAGGCCAAAGAAAAAGAACCGGAACTAACCGTTCCGCTGTTAATCAAGAAAGTCAGAGCATCCGGCAACATTCCCGATGATGTTCGGATGCCCAGATCCACCGTGTATAAACTGCTGGCACGCCACGGGTTAACCCGAAAGATTACATCACCTGATAGAGACCATCGTCGCTTCGCCTACCTCAATGCCGGGGATTTGTTCATGAGTGATGTCATGTACGGTCCGGCGGTCAGGAAAAATGACGGCAGGAAACGAAAAACCTATCTCATCGCTTTTATTGATGATGCGACCCGGGTGATCCCCTATGCCGCGCCCATTCGGAAAATACCGCTGCCTTCATGGAGGTGTTGAAACAAGCCGTTTTAAGGCGAGGTATCCCCATGCGGCTTTTTGTGGATAACGGATCAGCTTTCCGGTCACAGCATTTATCCCTGGTCTGCGCAAAACTCGGCATAACCCTGATTCACGCCAGACCCTACCATGCAGCGGCCAAGGGAAAAATCGAGAGATGGTTCAGAACGGTACGATTGCAGTTTCTCCCGATGCTTTCGGAAAAACATATGTTGAATCTGAAAGCGATCAACAGAGCACTTTGGACCTATATCGAAACAGAGTACCACCGTTCGCCCCATCGGAGTCTCTGCGAAACGCCCCTTGATCGCTGGGCCAGAGTGGGTGAGAAGGTCCGATATCCCGAACCGGGCGATGACCTGGACGACCTTTTCCTTTTTGAATCAAAACGCAAAGTGCAGAAAGACCGTACCGTAAGTCTGAACGGTATGGCCTATGAAATTGACGCTTCCCTGGTGGGAGAGACCGTAACACTCCGCTACAACCCTTCCGAGCAGGCAAAGAGATAAAGGTCTGTCACAACGGCCGTTTCGT
>ADZZ01000471.1 GCA_000179315.1 delta proteobacterium NaphS2 | reverse complement strand
TGACTTCACGGTATTTTCCGTACAGGAAGACGTGATAGGTTGAAGCGTACGCCATGAATGCCGCCGCCATTTCAGCGCACGAACCCAACCTGCTGCCATATTTTTTGGGTCTTCCCGGCTTTTTGGAAGAACCGATCTTGGGGATGGAGTACAGTACGGTATTGGAACGTAATCTTGAAAGCAAATGAACAAAATTTCCGAGTTTAGTGCGGAGGGGTTTGAACAGGCCGTTATTTCCGAACCAGCTGTCACAAACGATTATTATGTCAACGCCGGCAAAGTGTTGAGCTACCTGAATTACCATCTCGACAGCTTGTTGGAGTTTGGTTTGGAAAGAAACGACCTTTCCGGCAACCCTCATATTGTCCGATTTGGCATTTATGGCCTTTTGGGGCAAATAAAATCGCTGTGAAAGGGGGAGACAAGCCCATCGTCCTTTGATGACCTTTAACAGACCAATAAGAACCACATTCTGTGCCCATGGATATTTGGATTGATTGTCCTTTGCGGCATGATCGAAGATATGAGAACATCCGAAGATGTTGCGACCTGTCTTTGGATTGATGAAATCATCTAATGCGATCATAAGTCGCCCATCGGACAAGGGGTCAGGAATGAGGTGCCATAAGGCGGCCCATAGGTTATGCCATGGTATTTTGTTGGAAGCCATAAAGGTGTAGAATCGACGTTTGTTAATGTTGAGCCCAAACAAGGTATTGAGGCAACGCAACACGTTGAAGAGATAGAT
>ADZZ01000472.1 GCA_000179315.1 delta proteobacterium NaphS2 | reverse complement strand
AATGGAATAAAATTGAACATCGAATGTTCAGTCATATCAGCATGAATTGGCGTGGCAAGCCGTTGACGAGTCACGAGGTAATTGTGAATCTGATAGCCAACACAACCACTCGACAAGGCCTTAAGATTCAGGCTGAGATTGACTCCAACAGTTATCCAAAGGGGATCAAAGTAACTGACACCGAACTTGAGAACGTCAATTTGTTTAAGGCCGATTTTCATGGCGAATGGAACTATTCTATTCGCCCTAAATGTTCAAGTTATTAACGGACAGACTCTTAAAACGCAGTTTTAACAACCTTCATACATTTTATCGCCGCTTTTGTCCCGCAAAAAATGAACCCAAACCCAAAAAAGTTTTCTTAACACCTATACCTTACGCTTCAGGAACGCTGTTTTCAGTAGGAGCCCGAAGCATAAGGAAATCTCAGAGTCAGGCCATCGGCCGCCAAAACTTTTGCTCGCTTCGTAGATATCTTAAACCGGCTCTTCATTGACTTGATTAAATGCAAAATCGATAACCCCCTGACTCAGATAGATGCCTTGGGATTGCATTCGGTTTATGGCATTACGCATGGAAAAATCAAGACCGTTTCGTTTTGCACGGATCAATACTCCGATCGAACCAGTCAGGTTGAGCCCGCTCAATCGAGCCACTCTCCGACCCATGGCCTCATCAATACAAACGGTGCGAATACCTTCATCCAATGCGAGCTGAATGACCGAAGCTTCGCCCGGGTCCAGGGTGTTTTGCAAAAAAGGCGCAATATTCGAAAACTCCGGCCTTTTTTCCATGAAACCGGCTCTCTGAAATTCGGCCACCCCAAAACCGGAATCACCACCTGCTTCAATTTCTTGACAGATGTTGTCAGCCACAATAAATAGCAAAGAACCGGCTCAAAATATCTGATTATTCCACCGGTGGTTTATTGGAACCGGTATTGTAAAGTGAGACTACCCCTTCTCGGCAAGTGCAAGTTTTTCAGCCTTTTGTCGGAAGGATTGAACGGATTCCTTCCCAAACCCTCCAGCCTTTTCGGCAAATGCAACTGCTTTTCGATAGTACTCAGCAGCGTCCCGGTTTTTTCCCTGAGCTTCATAGAGTTCAGCATAACGATGAAGGCCATCGATCTCCTCAGGATATTGTCGCAAGAGCTTTCGGCACACCGCCTCGGCTTCATCAAACTTCTTGTCTTGAATCAAGTCCGGCACCTGATTTGATAAATTGTCCAAATCCGTATAAATAAAGGTCCCTCCAATAGGTAATTTGGAGGCGTTGAGACAACATTTTTTATATTTTTTGCCGCTGCCGCATGGGCAGGGCTCATTACGTCCGATTTTTTTCATATGCAGCTTCGATACCCTATAGATTTAACCATAGAAGAATAC
>ADZZ01000473.1 GCA_000179315.1 delta proteobacterium NaphS2 | reverse complement strand
GAAGTCCGGAACGGGGATGGTTCAGTCTTGAGAAACCGTACAGGAAATCATTCGGGAGAAAGGACGTGGGATCAACCCGAACAGTTGATATTCATCTGCTGAAATGCGCTACGCTCATTGCCGGATCATGAACCACCAGGCTTTAAAGCAATTGCGGGATTCCATCGAAACTTACGGGCAAATCGTTCCGGCCCTGGTTGTTACAGAGAAAGACAAACTGATTCTGGTTGATGGGTACTTGCGTGTTCGAGCGCTTCGTGCCTGCGGAAAGGACCAAATATGTGTCCATTTATCAGAAGAAAACGAACAAAATGCCATGTTTTCGCTTTTGGCCAAAACCAATGAACGGCAATGGGAAGCCATTGAGCAGTCGGTTTTGCTTCAGGAATTACATCGGCGGTTCGGGTGCAGCCTCTCCCATATCGCAGCCCGGATAGGACGCGACAAAAGTTTTGTGAAACGACGGCTTGATCTGGTTGAGGCCCTGCCTGAAAATATTTTGAAAGCCGTGATTTCAGGAACGCTTTCAACCTGGAGTGCCAGCCGTGTCATGGCGCCGTTGGCGCGCGCCAACATTAAAGACGCACAAAAACTGATGGCCCACCTGGAAAATGAACCTTTATCCACGAGGGAACTGGCCCATTTTTACGAACATTACCAAAAAAGCAACCGGTCTGTTCGAGACCGCATGCTGGAAAATCCCTTTCTTTTCATAAAGGTTCAAAATGAAAGAATCCAATCCGAACAGGCCAAGGAGATTCATGACGGACCGGAAGGCAAATGGTTCAAGGATATTAAAATGGTATATGCTGTGCTCGGACGTCTGCTGAAAACCGTTTCCCATGTCCATTATCCAAAAAGCGATCCATTTAAGAAACAAACCCTGAAAGCCTGGGTGAACAAAGTCGAAAATCAGGCGGCAAAACTCAAAAAAGAGATAGAGCCATGATCAGACAATCCAAAAAAGATGCCATTTTGGAACTGAAAAAT
>ADZZ01000474.1 GCA_000179315.1 delta proteobacterium NaphS2 | reverse complement strand
TTAGGGCGAATAGAATAGTTCCATTCGCCATGAAAATCGGCCTTAAACMAATTGACGTTCTCAAGTTCGGTGTCAGTTACTTTGATCCCCTTTGGATAACTGTTGGAGTCAATCTCAGCCTGAATCTTAAGGCCTTGTCGAGTGGTTGTGTTGGCTATCAGATTCACAATTACCTCGTGACTCGTCAACGGCTTGCCACGCCAATTCATGCTGATATGACTGAACATTCGATGTTCAATTTTATTCCATTTGCTTGTGCCAGGAGGGAGATGGCACACGGAGATTTCAAGACCTTGGTCATCTGCAAACCGTTGAAGTTCAATTTTCCAAAGCCGAATTCGATATCCGTTACTACCGCCTCCATCCGCCGTTATGAGAAGTTGTTTTGCTTCCGGATAAGTTTGCTGGCCCATTCTTTTCCACCAACGACGGATACTCTCGACAGCAAAGGATGATGTGTCATGATCAATGCCAACGCTGACCCAGCCAACATTTGCTGTCTGATCATATACACCATATGGGTTAACCTTGCCCAAATTTTTGTCAGCAAAATCGTGTACTCGGACAGAATCCGGTTGTCCTTTTGGTTGCCATTCCCGGCCTGCGTTTTTAAAATCTCCAACAAGCTCCTTTTTCTTGGTGTCAACAGAAATAACCGGTTGGTTATTCTCCTGAAATACTTTTACCTGGTTGTAAATATAGCGAAACTGGGCATCGCGGTCCGGATGACGGGAACCTTCACGAACCTTGCGGTTCGCTTGGAGACTGTAACCCAAATCGGCCAACAGTTCCGATACCTTTTGCCGACCGATTTTGTGCCCCATAACCTGCAAAGCTCTCGACAGCTGCCTCGTGCTTTTGCATGTCCAGCGCAGTGGCGATTCGGGATCGCCTCGGGTGGTTGGTTCACCATCCCTTCMAGTCACGAAGGATGATCGGGTTGACTTGGTAATAGGTTTCGACACCCCTCTGGCCGTGTCGATGGTAGCAGCTTGCAGCAT
>ADZZ01000475.1 GCA_000179315.1 delta proteobacterium NaphS2 | reverse complement strand
GAACCTCAATATGGCAGTAGAAAAAGCAAAGCCAGAAAAGAAAGCAAAAATGGCGGACCCAATCCAGTCCTCCATTGATGTGGCAACACAAGAAATGATCGCCCGGGCCCAGGAATTGGGCGTGGAAACCATTTTTGACCGGGCCGTGAAGATGAAGCCCTGTAATATTGGCGTTCAGGGTATATGCTGTAAAAATTGCTCCATGGGACCTTGCCGCTTGCCGCTCCCCAAGGGTGGAATTCAAGGTGAAGACGATAGAAAAGGTCTTTGCGGTGCTACGGCCAACACCATTGCGGCCCGTAACTTTATCCGCATGATCGCCGGCGGCGCGGCCGCTCACTCCGACCATGGCAGAAGCGTGGCGGAGGTATTTCTTTCCGCCGCCCGAAAAGAGACGGACGCCTACCAGATTAAAGACACGGTGAAGCTATTGGCCGTGGCCAAGGATCTGGGCGTGGCAACCACCGTTGAAGTGGACGGCGAAGAAATGGACCGGGACCTGGATGAGATCGCCGTGGAAGTGGGCGAAGTAGCCATGAACGAGTGGGGCAAGGCAGAAGGTGAAATTCTTTATCTGAAGAGGGCCCCGGAAGCGCGCTATGAAATCTGGAAAAAACAGGGTGTACTTCCCAGAAACATTGACCGTGAGATCGTGGAAATCATGCACCGCACCCACATGGGCGTGGATCAGGATTACAAAAATTTAATCAAACAAGGAACCCGGGCCGCCCTCGCGGACGGATGGGGCGGCTCCATGCTGGCCACCGATTTGCAGGATATCCTGTTCGGAACCCCATTTCCCATTCAGTCCGAAGCCAATCTGGGCATCATGAAAGAAGACCATGTCAACTTGATTGTTCACGGTCATGAGCCGGTTCTGTCCGAATTGATCATTGCCGTGGCCGAATCTCAGGAAATGATTGATTACGCGAAGGAAAAAGGTGCAAAGGGCATCCAGCTGGGCGGCATTTGCTGCACGGCTAACGAAATGCTGCAGCGTCACGGCGTTCCCTTGGCGGGCACATTCCTGCAGCAGGAACTGGCCATCATCACCGGGGCCTGCGACGCCATGGTGGTGGATATCCAGTGCATCATGCAGAATTTAGCCAATGTGGCCGCTTGTTTTCATACCAAACTGATTACCACCCACCCCATTGCCAAGATGGAACAGGACAATGTGCTGCACATTGAATTTGACGAGCATCACGCAATGGAAGACGCCAAACGCATCGTCAAATTGGCCATCGATAATTTTGAAAACCGGAAATCTGAAGTCATGATTCCCAACCACAAAACCCCGCTGGTGGCGGGATTTGGCGTGGAATCCGTTGAATATCATCTGGGCGGCAGCTTCCGCGGCAGCTACTATACCTTGAATGACAATATCATTAACGGCCGTATCCGCGGCGTAGCCGGCGTGGTGGGATGCAACAATGCCCGAACCCGGCATAACGAAGGCCATTTGGCCGTTGTCAAGGAACTGATCAAAAACGACGTCATCGTCCTGACCACCGGATGCAACGCCATCGCCTGTGCCATGGAGGGCCTGTTGACGCCCGAATCCGCCGCTACCTTCTGCGGACCGGGACTTGCCGAAGTTTGCGAGACGGTGGGTATTCCGCCTGTTCTGCACCTGGGGTCCTGCGTGGATAACAGCCGTATTCTTCTGGCGGCCACCGAGGTGGTGAAGGCCGGCGGCTTGGGAAATGACATTTCTGATTTTCCCGTTGCCGGCAGCGCACCCGAATGGATGAGTGAAAAGGCTATCAGCATCGGACATTATGTTGTGGCATCCGGTATCTACACGGTTTTCGGCGTGACGCTCCCCACTTCCGGTGCGCCGAAATTCCACGATTACATTTGTAAGGAATTCGAGGATATTTACGGCGGCATGTGGGATATCGAACCGGATCCCATCAAACATGCACACCTGATGATTGCCCATATCGACAAGAAACGGAAGGAACTGGGTATCGACAGGGCGAGAGAACGTGTCTTGATGGATATGGCTGACCGCCAAGCCCTTCAAGGTTAGTTTGCCGCCAATGGTTGATAATATTTTTACGAATTAAAACAAATCCTCAACGAAGGAGGAAAACATGTCAAAGTTAGTAGCATTCGCAGCCATTCAGGGTGGCTACAAAGTTGTTGCAGATGTAGAGGGTGAATACCGAAAAGCCCTTCAAACCTATGACGCCAGTACAAAGGTCGGGTTTCCCAACACGGCCTATTATCTTCCGGTGATTTATTCCCTTACGGGCATGAAAGTTGAAACGCTGGAAGACCTGAAAGCGCCTTTGGAATTTGCGCGGGCGCTTCTGCCGCAGCACATCAAACTGAAAAACTATCTCCCCTATCTGGGTCCCTTGCTGGATGCGGGTATGGCAGCCGTTTTTGCCTATGAAATTAAAGAAGCCCTTCGACTACTGAAGGAGCCGGATTTTTATATACCCCAGGAAGATCCGGATGTGGAAGCGGGCAAACTGTGGGTAGGACCCGCCGACGACACCATTTTGAGAAAGCGTGGTGTGGAGTTTGTGGACGGTTCGGCACCCGGTTTTGCGGCCTGCGTCGGGGCTCTTCCCGATGCGGAAACCGCCAAGATGATTGTGGAAGACTATCAGAAAAAGAGTCTCTATATCTTCTGTGCGGCGAACCATAACGGCACCACGCTGACCGAACAATGTCTGGAAGCCGGTATGCAGGTGGGATGGAACACGCGAATCGTACCTTTTGGTCCGGATATCAGTTCCGCGGTATTTGCCTTGGGTTTTGCCAACCGTGCCGCCATGGCTTTTGGTGGTGTACAGCCGGGTGATTACAAAAAGATACTCCTGTACAACAAGGATCGTATTTTTGCTTTTGTCAACGCATTCGGTGATGTGGGTACCGAGTGGGCGGTCGCTGCCGCCGGTTGTGTCAACTGGGGTTTTCCCACTTTGGCGGATACGGATATTCCGGAAATTCTCCCCACAGGTATCTGTACCTATGAACATGTGGTGGCCAATGTGCCCCACGATGAGATCTGCCAGAAATCGGTCGAAATTCGCGGTCTCAAAGTGACGGTTTCGGAAATCAAGATTCCCCTGGCTTACGGTCCGGCTTTTGAGGGTGAACGCGTCCGGAAAGACGATCTTTACCTCGAGATGGGCGGTAGCAAGACCCAATGCACCGAGCTGTGCAAGATGGCCGAGATGAACCAGATCGAGGACGGCAAAGTTGAGGTGGTCGGTCCGGATGTCGGTGATGTGAAAAAGGGCGACAAACTTCCCTTAGGCATTTTCGTCCAGGTGGCGGGCCGAG
This sequence comes from delta proteobacterium NaphS2, assembly GCA_000179315.1. Taxonomy (GTDB): domain Bacteria; phylum Desulfobacterota; class DSM-4660; order Desulfatiglandales; family Desulfatiglandaceae; genus NaphS2. Next base: position 22,911 of record ADZZ01000475.1, on the reverse strand, counting down.
AAATGCAACCCGATTTTGAACCCATTCTGGAACGTCAGATTCATCATCTCATCAACTATGCCCAGTATATCATGCACATCGGACAGCGGGATATCTCCTGGGTTCGTGTGAGCGAGCAGGCCGTTGAAAAGGGTTTTACCATTAAAGACATCGGCGTGATTCTCCATGCGAAATTGCATCAGGATTTCGGAGCCATCCTGGACAAGGTTCAGGTGACGCTGTATACCAAAGAAAAGGATGTGGACAAACTTACGGAAACGGCCCGGGCCGAGTACAAGGCCAGGGACAACCGTGTTGAGAATATGACCGACGAAACCACGGACATTTTCTACTCTTGTACGCTGTGCCAGTCCTTTGCACCCAGCCATGTGTGTGTGGTGAGTCCGGAACGGACCGGTCTTTGCGGTGCCTACAACTGGATGGACTGCAAGGCATCTTATGAAATCAACCCCACCGGGCCGAACCAGCCCGTTGAAAAAGGGGAAGTCATCGATGCCAAACTCGGCCAGTTCAAGGGTGTCAATGAATTCGTTTTCAAGGCATCCAGGCAGGCCATTGATCACTACAATTTCTACTCCATCGTCCATGATCCCATGACCACCTGCGGCTGCTGCGAAGCCATCGCGGCGGTGCTGCCCGGCTGTAACGGCGTCATGACGGTGCATCGTGATTACACGGGAGAAACCCCGTGCGGTATGAAATTTACCACCCTCGCCGGTGTCATGGGCGGCGGACAATCCTCACCCGGATTTGTGGGTCATGGAAAATATAACCTGACCCAACGAAAGTTCATCGCCGGTGATGGCGGGCTCCTTCGCATCGTCTGGATGCCCAAGTCCCTGAAAGAGGAACTCAGGGAACGTCTCCTATCCCGTGGCGAGGAACTGGGTGTGCCGGATCTCATCGACCGCATTGCTGATGAGACCGTGGGAACCGATGAGGAATCCGTCATGGCGCATCTCAAGGAAAAAGACCACCCCGCCCTGAAGATGGATCCCATCGTGGGGTAAGCATGTAAACATGAGCCGGAGCGCGGTCCCCAGTGGGCCCGTTTCGGCCTCTTCAATACGAGGAGTATACAATGGGATTAACTGGAATTCAGATATTTAAACTGCTGCCCAAAACCAATTGCGGTGAATGTGGGGTTCCTACCTGTCTTGCCTTTGCCATGAACCTGGCCGCCGGCAAGGCGGAATTGGATAGTTGCCCTTACGTTTCAGATGAAGCTAGAGAACAGTTGGCGGAGGCTTCGGCGCCTCCCATCCGTCCCGTGGCCATCGGTGCCGGCCCAAGAGCGTTTAAAGTGGGTGGTGAGACGGTCATGTTCAGGCATGAAAAGACATTTTACAATCCCACCGGACTGGCGGCCCAGATACCGTCCGATATGGATGCGGATGCTTTGGCCGAAAAATTGAAAATTTGGAATGCATTTCAATATGAACGGGTAGGCCTGATTCTGCGGCCTGAACTGGCGGCCTTAAAAGACGTGAATGGCGATGCCGCCGCTTTTGCAGCAGCCGCCAAAAAGATTGCCGAAGAATCCGAGTTCGGCCTGATTCTTATGAGTGAAAAGCCGGATGTGATCAAGGCCGCCATCGATGTATGCGCTTTTAAAAAGCCCCTTATTTATGCCGCCACCAGCGACAATGCGGATGAAATGGGAAATCTGGCCAAAGAAAGCGGTCTTCCCCTGGCGGTGAAAGCGGAAAATATGGATGACTTGATTGCGTTAAGCGACAAGTTAACGGGTATGGGCTTGAAGGATTTGGTCCTTGATTCGGGCGCTCGGGAAATGAAGGCGCTTTTCCAGGATCAGGTGGTTATTCGAAGGGCACCGCTCAAAGCCGCAAACAAATCTCTCGGGTTTCCCACCATCACGTTTCCCTGTGAAATGGCCGACAATCTGGCAACGGAAGCCATTATCGGTGCCATGCTCATCGCCAAATACGCAGGTATCGTGGTGCTCTCCGATTTCGAAGGCGAAAGTCTTTTTCCGCTGCTGCTTGAACGGCTGAACATCTTTACCGATCCTCAGCGACCCATGACCGTGACGGAAGGAATTTACGAGATCGGTTCCCCGGATGAAAACTCGCCGGTGCTGGTCACCACCAATTTCTCTCTGACATACTTTATCGTCAGCGGTGAAATCGAAGGAAGCCGGGTACCGAGCTGGCTCCTCATTATGGACACGGAAGGCCTTTCGGTAATGACCGCCTGGGCCGCTGGAAAATTTTCCGGTGATGCGGTTGCCATGTTTGTCAAGAAATGCGGTATTGCTGATAAGGTTGCGCATAAGAAGATTATTATTCCGGGTTATGCAGCAGCCATCAGCGGGGAAATGGAAGAGGATCTTCCCGATTGGGATATTCTGATCGGACCCAGGGATGCTTCGCTCCTGCCCAAGTATTTGAAAGATATGAAGTAAAAAGGAAACAGGTTTTGGAGTTTGTTGTGCCCCGGCCTGCTGATCCGGAGGCACGGCAGACTTATTCTTTTACCATTTTTGAAAGGGAGTGTGGCCATGTTATTGATTGGTGAAAATTTGAATGTAATCAACACGATTATCGGCAGGGCGTTTAAAGAAAAGGACCCGGGTCCCATTGCTGAAGAAGCGAAACGTCAGAAGGAAAAGGGGATGGACTGGATCGACATCAATCTGGGACCGGCCAGGAAGGGCGGTCCGGAACTGATGGAATTTGTGGTTAAAACGGTCCAGGAAGCAATCGGAGATGAAACGCCCCTTTGCCTGGATACGTCCAACATCGAAGCCATGGAAGCGGGTCTTGCTACCCATAAGGGAAAAGCCATCATTAATTCAATTATGTGCCGGCCGGAGCGGTACGAAAAAATGATTCCCCTCGCAGTGAAATACAAGGCCAATATGATTGCCCTCATGTGGGGACCGGATGGTCTTCCCAGAGATGAAAATGAGCGCATGGCCCTGTCAGCAGAACTGCTGTATGCTGCCAATGAGGCAGGTGTTCCCAATGAAGATATTTTTGTGGACGGTATTGTTACGCCGGTCAATATTCAGCAACCTCAGCTCATGAGCCTTCTGGCCTATCAGGAAATGGTGGGAGAGATGTTTCCCGGTGTGAAATCCACCTGTGGCCTCTCCAATGTTTCCAACGGTCCTCCGGACAACCTGCGACCGATTCTCAACCAGACCTATATGGTGATGCTGGAGCGGAAAGGCATGTATTCCGTCATTTCCGATGCCTATGATGATCAGTTGACCGCCATCGCCCGGGGAAAGAGACCGGATGTGGTTGAGGTCATTCACAAGGTAATGGATGAGGAACCCATCGAAATGGGCGACTTGTCAAAGGAATTGCAGGACTATGTCAAGACTGCCCGAGTGATTCTGGGCCAGTCCCTCTATTCGGATTCCTGGCTCGAACTTTAAGAAGCCGGCGATTTACATTCTTAGAGAGATCCCTCTGTAGCGATTGGGGGGTCTCTTTTTTTTGTTCACAACTTTCCGTTACCGGTTTACGGTCGGAACATCAAAAAAAGGAAACGGGTTTTGGAGACAATACAGGAAAGAATGACCCCCGGTGATTTTGAACGAAATGCACAGGATAAACTTATTACGGACCGGATGGCCCGGGTGGATCGTAAAATATTGGTTATGAGCGGAAAAGGCGGTGTCGGCAAGAGCACTGTGGCCTGCTGTCTCGCACTTTTGTTGAGCAAAAAAGACAAAAGGGTGGGTTTGATGGATGTGGACCTTCATGGTCCCAGCGTTGCCCGACTCATGAATGTTCGGGAGGGTTTTGATTTAAGTGAGCAGGGCGTTGTCAAGCCCTACGCTTTTTCCCCCCAACTGAAAATTGTCTCTCTGGATATGATGCTGGGCGAAAAAGATATGGCGGTCATCTGGCGCGGGCCCATGAAAATCAGCGCCATTCGCCAGTTCGTTTCAGACATCGCGTGGGGTGATCTGGACTTTCTGGTGGTGGATTCCCCTCCGGGGACCGGCGATGAACCGTTGACCGTAACCCAGACGATTCCGGATGCTGAAGCGCTTATTGTCACCACCCCCCAGGAGATAAGCTTGGCGGATGTGAGAAAGTCCATCAATTTTTGCCGTCAGGTAAACATGAAAATTCTGGGCGTGGTGGAAAATATGAGTGGGCAGCTTTGTCCTCACTGTGGCGAGCAGGTACCGTTATTCGGCCAGGGCGGTGGAGAAAGAATGGCTCAGGAAATGAACGTTCCCTTTCTGGGGCGGATTCCCGCGGATGGAGAACTGGTTGCGGCCGGCGACGCAGGGGATCTGGAATCGTTTATGGAGCAAAAGGAGCTGGCAGTCAATCTTGCTTACGACGATGTTTTAGAGCGGGTACTCGCTGGCTGACATCTAAAGAAATCTCCCCCCCACATCAACGGGTGAAACTCCCTTTTTTCTTGACAAGGCCTCTGTTTTCCAGCAGTGTTTTTTCTCAAAGGGTAAACAGAGTGCCCATAAAATCCGGTAAAAACATCCATGACCAATGAATTGATCCAGACCCCCGCACCGGGGACAAGTATTCTTCGGTTCAGAGGCGATACGCTGACACTCAGCCTTTCCATGAAAAGTGAGGTGAAAGGGCGTGCATGGCTTCGCACCAATCTTGGCCATGCACGGGTAACCCGTCGGGAAATTATGGATGAGGTCTGCTCGGGTGAACCGAGACTGCAGCGGGATTGGTTCGATATTCCCATGAAACGGGTTTCCAAAAAGCGATTTCGAATCCATATTCCTCTTTGCGAAATCGGGCATTTTGAAGCCAAGTGCTATTTTTTGGAAGATGGGAATGCGACGCCTCTCTGGCCGGATGGTCCGAATGTCGCCATCAACGTGGAGCCGGCAGGTACCTGTTGCGCAAACACGATCTATAATGCTTTTGTCAGGCAGTTCGGTCCCAATATTGCAGGCGGTGCAAGACCGGACGCCCACATGGCCGACAACATTAAGTTGTTGGACAATGCCGGTTACACGGTCATTCCGCCTTCAGGGACGTTCAGGGATTTAATCGGTAAACTCGATTTCATTATTTCAGAGTTGGGATTCCGTATCATTCAGTTATTGCCGGTGCATCCCACACCCACCACCTATGGGAGGATGGGGCAGTTCGGAAGTCCCTACGCCGCCTTGGGTTTTCTGTCCGTCGACCCGGCCCTCGCCCGGTTCGATCCCAAAGCCACCCCCCTGGAACAGTTTATCGAGCTGGTGGATGCCATTCATGCGCGATATGCGAAGCTTTTCATCGACATCGCCATAAATCACACGGGATGGGCTGCAAGGCTTCATGAAAAACATCCGGCGTGGCTGGTGCGTGATAAAGAGGGCGCCATCCAGGTACCCGGGGCCTGGGGAGTGAAATGGGAAGACCTCACCAAGCTTGATTACACCCAAAAAGACCTCTGGGAATATATGGCGGAAGTTTTTATTACCTGGTGCCGACGAGGGGTGGACGGGTTTCGCTGTGATGCCGGTTATATGATTCCGCTCCAGGCCTGGCAATACATCATTGCGGCGGTGAGGGAACAGTTTCCGGATACGGTTTTTTTTAATGAGGGTCTGGGTGGAAAGATGTCCGTGACCCGTGATCTTTTAAACAGCGGGAATTTTAACTGGGCTTATTCTGAGCTGTTTCAGAACTACACCAGAGAGCAGATTGAAAGCTATCTGCCCCAAGCCATAGAGATTTCGGAACGCGAAGGGTTGATGGTTCATTTTGCTGAAACCCACGATAACCTGAGGCTTGCCGAAAAATCAGAGACGTGGGCGCGCATGCGGACAGCCTTATGCGCGCTCTTTTCGCCCAATGGCGCCTTCGGTTTTGCCAACGGTGTGGAGTGGTATGCCACGGAAAAGATCAATGTGCACGGAGCGCCGTCACTCAACTGGGGTGCGGATCCCAACCAGGTGGAATTCATTTCCAGAATCAATGCGATCCTCATGAATCATCCGGCTTTTCATGACCGGACGCATCTTAAGATGGTCCAGCAGGGCGTGGGTAATTTCGTGGTTATGCTGCGATACCATGTTCCCACCGGAAAATGGCTTCTGGTAGCGGCCAACCTGAGCGATGATCAAAAAGCGGTTGCCTGCTGGGATGAGCCTCCTATAAAGAGCGATTTTTTGACGGATTTACTCAGCGGTGAAGTCATAACCGTCGATCGCAGGGAAGATCTCTTCAGGGTTGGTCTTTCACCGGGTCGCGTTCTGTGCCTCACACCTGACAGCGGGGATCTTGAACTGCTTCCGTCAGCGGTCCATCAGAAACCGCTTCCCCCCGCGCGCGTCACGCATCAGCAGTTACGTGCCAAAGCACTTGAAATTTATCGCTATTATTACGGAGATGGCGATCTTGGATCCGCCGACCCTGATGACATGGCATTCCGGCTGGCAAAAGACATCGCGGTTTTCTGTGCTGAAATGAATCCGGATAGTGAAGAATCAAGAGTTGTGCACTGGGTGTGGCCGAGAGATCTAAGACGACAGGTGATGGTGCCCGCGAGGCATTTTCTTTGGATCGCTTCAAAAACAGCTTTTCGTGCCGCCATAATGGACGAGAAGAAGGAAACGGTGTTGGGTTCGGAGGCCTCCTTTCGCCTGGATGACGGAACACACCATGTTTTGTTTGTGCCATCAAAAATCACACACGCAGCACACACGCAGCGCACCCTTCACTTATCCGTTTTTGAACAGGGTCGTACCGAACATGCTGAAGCGCCCCTTCTCTATTTGTGTGACCCTTTGAAACCGCTTGTAAAGACGCATTTTGTGCGAGTAGATTGCGCTTCAAAATTACTTCTACTGCTGGGAACGAACCATTCGGGCGCCATGATGCGGGCGCCCATCCGTTGGGGAGAGCTACCCAGCCGATATGATGCGCTGCTTGCGGCCAACATGGATTCCGATTACCCGGAAGATCGTTTGATCCTTTTAACACGCTGCCGGGGATGGGTCCGTTTTCAGGGATATTCCCAAAGCCTGGACGCCCATTGTTTCGAGGGGTTTGATTTTGATTTCAAATCGCGGGGATGTTGGGGATTTCGCGTACCTACCGGCCAGGGTGAACACGTGCATCTCCGGGTATTTTTGGAAATGGTCCCTACGGAAAACAGGGTTCGTATGGTGGTTTATCGGGATTCGGCCGCAGGGATTGATGGGAGACTCGATGATGACAAGCCTGTGGAAGTAATTATCAGGCCGGATATTGAGTGGCGAAGTTTTCATGAATCCACTAAAGCGTATCTGGGAGCCGAGACTCGTTTTCCCGAATCCGTAATCCCCATGCAGGAAAAACCCGGCTTCCGGTTTTCACCCCGGGGGCGGCAGCAAAACCTGTTGGTTCAGACTTCAAGCGGTGTTTTCGTGCCGGAGCCGCAATGGCAGTATATGGTGCACCATTTTGTGGATGGCGAAAGAGGTTTTGATCCCGATTCAGATCTTTTCAGCCCGGGTTATTTTGCGGTGTCGCTGTCGGGGGGAAAGGCATTTGAATTAATGGCGGGGGTTTCAAAGGAAGGCGAATCGTATGCGTTTGATGAAGCGTCCGCTCACCCGCCTTTTCCTGCCGGTTCTTCGGTGGAAAAGGTTTCACTGGAACGTGCCCTTGATGAAGCCCTTGATCATTATGTGGTTAAAAGGGGCTCATTGAAATCGATTATTGCCGGATACCCTTGGTTTCTCGACTGGGGACGGGATTCGCTGATCGTAGCAAGAGGCCTTATCGCCGCAGGCAAAATGAAGGAAGCTCGCGCGGTGCTGCTGCAGTTCGCACGGTTCGAGAGGAACGGCACCCTGCCCAATATGATTAACGGCGAGGACGCCGGAAACCGTGATACTTCCGATGCGGCGCTCTGGTTTCTGGTGGCATGCGGGGATCTTGTTCAAAAGGAGAGAGATTCATCTTTTCTGACGGAAAAGGCAGGCGAACGCACCATTGGCGAAGTGGCTCATTCAATCGGCCATTTCATGATTAACGGCACACCAAAAGGCGTTAAAGTGGACCCTGAATCGGGCCTGATTTTCAGTCCTGCCCATTTTACATGGATGGATACGGATTTTCCCGCAGGCACCCCCAGAGAGGGTTATCCCATCGAAATTCAGGCGCTCTGGTACCGCGCCTTGAAAGTTCTTTCTTTTCTGGATGACGGGATAAGAGAGAAAGGTCCCCATGACTGGAACGCAATTGCCAAACGGGTTGAGGCATCCATCCCGGATCTATTTTTGGAGAATGAGGGATACCTTTCGGACTGCCTTCATGCCGGGCCCGACCAGTCCGCAAAAGAGGCGGAACCAGATGATGCGTTGCGGCCCAACCAGCTGTTGGCCATAACGCTGGGCGCCGTCAAGGAGCCTTTTGTTTGTCGCCGGATACTGAAAGCCTGTGACGCGTTGCTGGTCCCCGGCGCCATCCGGAGCCTTGCGGATCGACCGGTTCAACGGCCCATCTCAATTGTGCTTAACGGCCGCACGCTAAACGATCCCCGCAACCCCTACTGGGGAAGGTATGCGGGGGATGAGGATACACGGCGAAAGCCGGCCTACCACAACGGTACGGCGTGGACATGGATGTTTCCCTCCTATTGCGAGGCGTGGGCCGAAACCTATGGCGATGCGTCCCGCAAAACGGCTCTGTCGTGGCTTTCCGCAGGTGCCGACCTGATGAACAGCGGCTGTCTGGGTCAGGTGCCTGAAATTCTGGATGGTGATTTCCCTCATACACAACGGGGTTGTGATGCCCAGGCATGGGGCGTCAGTGAACTGTTGCGTGTATGGCTAAAACTGATCGCTTAAGGGACTGTTAGAGACCAAGGGTTGATCGCATTGATGTGAGAAGAGGTATAACAAAAATGAACTATCTTCAAACTTTTCAGGTGTTACCCAATATCCCCGAATCGCTCTCTTTCCTGGAGGTGCTTTCAAGAAATTACTGGTGGGTCTGGGAGCTGGACGCATCGGAGCTTTTTCGCCGCATTGATTCGGAACTCTGGGAAAAGGCAGGACAAAATCCGGTTTTGCTGCTGGCCAATGTTTCGCAAGCTCGTCTTGAGGAACTGTCCACGGATAAGGGCTTTCTCGACCATCAAGCCCGCGTAAAAGAGCTTTTTGAGTCAAGAATGAATGCCCCCCTTCCGGAACCCTATCAAACGACCTATGGCCAGGAAAGTGCCATCGCTTATTTTTCCATGGAATTCGGGATTCACGAAACCCTTCCCATCTTTGCGGGGGGGCTGGGGATTTTGGCGGGGGATCACCTCAAAGCCTCTTCCACCCTCGGGCTTCCGCTGGTAGGCGTGGGGCTCTTTTACCGCCAAGGGTATTTTCATCAGCGTATCAACAAAGATGGCTGGCAGCAGGAAGAGTATCCGGAGACGGATATTTACCACCTTCCCTTTGAAAAAGTTCGGGATGATCAAGGGAATGAGATTCAAATTAGCATTCCCGGACCGTCTGAAGCAATCAGAGCGGTGATCTGGAAGATTTCCGTGGGGCGGGTGCCACTGTTTCTGCTGGACACCAACCTGCGGGAAAACTCACCGGCTGTTCGTGACATTACGGCCACGTTGTACGTATCAGATCTCGCACTCCGGATCGCACAGGAGATTCTGCTGGGAGTGGGAGGGGTTCAAGCCCTGAAGGCAATGGGAATGAAGCCCAGGGTTTTTCACATGAATGAGGGCCACCCGGCATTTTCATGCTTTGAACGACTGGCCCAGACCATGGAGATGGAGCATGTTGATCTCCGCACGGCAAAGGAAATTATCCCCCGCACAACGGTGTTCACAACCCACACACCGGTTCCCGCGGGGCACGATGAATTTCCGCCGGAGCTGGTAAGGCCCTATTTGCAGCCGTTCGAAACCCGACTGGGCGTTTCGGTGGACGAAATGTTGTCCTGGGGCCAACATGCCGGGACGGGTGAGGGCGGCAAACTTTCCATGTTTATACTGGGTCTCGGAATGAGCCAGTATTTAAATGGCGTCAGTGAACTCCATGGCCGGGTCGCCCGGAACATGTGGCGTAATGTTTGGCCTGACCGGCCGGAAACGGAAATTCCCATCGGGCATGTGACAAACGGTGTTAACATCCCTTCTTTTGTGTCCCGGGATAATGCCATGTTTTTCCAAGATCGGCTGGGGGTTGATTGGCACCATTATTCGTGGCAAAGGGAAAACCTGAGGGAAATAGACGCAATAAACGACATGGATCTGTGGGAAGCACACAAACGGAGTCGGAACCGTCTGATTTACAATTGCAGGTTGATGCTGAAGAAGCAGTGCGAACGTCGAAACGCACCCAACAGTGTTCTGGAAGCAGCGGAATCGGCTCTGGATGAGGATGTTCTGACCATTGCCTTTGCCCGTCGTTTTGCCTCTTACAAACGGGCAAATCTGCTCCTCAGGGATCTTGATCGCTTAAACGACATTCTCAGCAACGAAGAACGCCCGGTGCAGATTATTTATGCCGGGAAAGCCCACCCGCGAGACGAAGAAGGCAAAGGTCTCATTCGCCATATTTTCAAGCACGCCTCCGATGAACGGCTGCGGCACAAAATTATCCTGCTGGAAGATTATGATATTCACATGGCCAGACTCCTGGTGCAGGGTGCCGATGTGTGGCTCAATACGCCGAGGCGGCCCATGGAAGCCTGTGGTACCTCCGGAATGAAAGCGGCCGTAAACGGTGTTTTAAACGTGAGTATTCTGGATGGCTGGTGGTGTGAAGGGTACACCGAAGAAACGGGGTGGGCCATTGGAAAAGGGGAGGATTATGAAGCCCATGCGGACTCTGATCTCGTGGACAGCCATGCCCTTTACAATGTTCTGGAAAACGAAGTGATCCCCTGCTTTTATGATAGAAATGGCGGCTCCATGCCCTTTCGATGGATTAAGATGATGAAGGCATCCATGAAGATGATTCTGTCGGACTTTTCAAGCCTTCGAATGGTGGAGGAGTACGAAAGGAGGTTTTATTCGCAGGCATCCAGAAGATTCGGTGAACTGTTGGAAAACCGTGGCGCCGGGGCGGAAAAAATGGCATCGCTTCGCGAACGATATCAATCGGGGTGGCAAAATGTCTCAATTTCACCCCCTGCCTCTAAAAGAGAGGGTTCCGGCCCGGTTCGAGTGGGAGAGACGTTTCCGGTGACGGCCCTGGTTCATCTGGGTGATTTGAAGCCGGAAGAAGTCCATGTGGAACTCTATCATGGGAGCGTTCAATCCCTTGACACCATTTTAGAAAGCCATACCGAATTGATGGCGGTCAGAGAAGACCAAGGAAATGGAAACTACCTGTACAGCTGCAACTTGACCTGTGTTTCGTCGGGTCAATACGGATTTTCGGCCCGGGTGATGCCGCAAGGGGATGACCTTATCAAAATGACGCCCGGTTTTGTGACCTGGGCAAGCGCCTGAAAAGGAGCCGCATAGACCATGAAGACATTCTTGGCCAACCCCACCATTCTCCTGGTGACCCCGGAAGTCAGCTATCTTCCCAGAGGAATGGGTGACATTGCCGACAACCTGTCGGCAAAGGCGGGGGGGCTTGCCGATGTTTCGGCGACGCTCATCAGCGCGCTGTTTGAACTGGGGGCTGATATTCATGTGGCCCTGCCGGATTACCGGTGCATGTTCGGTGCTGGCATTGCGCCCCTTCAAATCAAGAAGTTGGACGCCATTCGGCGCAAAATGCCCGCCGAACGAATTCATTTGGCGGAAGATCGGGCATTTTTCTACCTTAATCGCGTCTATTCCAATTATGGAAATGAAAACGGTAAGATATCCCTGGCATTTCAACGGGAAGTCATCAACAATATCATCCCGAGCGTTCAACCCGACCTGATTCATTGCAACGACTGGATGACCGGCCTGATTCCCGCCATGGCCCGCCAGCAGGAGATTCCCTGCCTGTTTACCATTCACAACATCCATACGGTGAAACGTCCGTTGGCCTATATTGAGGATCGGGGCATTGATGCGGCCTCTTTCTGGCAGTACCTGTTTTATGGCCATTATCCTTCAGGGTATGAGCAGATTCGGGAAAGCAATCCGGTGGATTTTCTGGTGAGCGGCGTTTTTGCAGCCCATTTTGTCAACACGGTGAGCGAGACTTTTTTGAAAGAGATTGTAAACGGCCGGCATGATTTCGTGAAGGCGTCTCTTCGAAGAGAACTGGCCGGTAAGTTTGACGCTCAATGCGCCACGGGTATTCCCAATGCGCCGGACGCAAACTTTGATCCGGAATCGGACAAACGATTGCAATTCCAATATGATGCTGATACCCACGGGGTGGGCAAACGCGAAAACAAAAAGAGGCTGCAAAACGTATTGGGATTGATTGAAAATGAAAATGCGCCGCTTTTTTTCTGGCCGTCGCGGTTGGACACCGTCCAAAAGGGCTGCCAGTTGCTGGCACATATTTTATATGATGTGGTAAACCGTTTCTGGGACCGGCAACTGCAGGTGGTATTTGTGGCGGATGGGCCATTTAAACCGTATTTCCAGGAGATCAACTGGCACCATAATTTGCTGGAGCGGGTGGCAATCTGTGACTTTGATGAAAACCTGTCTCATCTGGCCTACGGGGCTTCGGACTTCGTGTTGATGCCGTCGTTGTTTGAGCCCTGCGGACTCCCCCAGATGATCGGCGCCATCTATGGGTCCCTTCCGGTGGCACATGATATCGGCGGTATTCACGACACAGTGGTCCAAATGGATGTGGTTCGGGAAAAAGGCAATGGATTCCTGTTCAAGACCTTTGACGCTGAAGGTCTGTCCTGGGCCGTTGACCAGGCCATGGCCTTTTACACCCTTCCCGAAGAGGTGAAGAACCGGCAAATCACCCGGGTGATGCGTGAAGGCAAAGCGGCCTTTAACCATTCGGTTACGGCGCGAAGCTATATGGATCTATATGAAAAAATGTTGGAGCGGCCCTTGATCAATGACTGAAATAGATCGAATGGGGGATGGGAAATGGGGAATGCTGCGGAATGATCCGTATCTCCGGCCCTATGAAAAGCGTATCCTTGATCGAATAAGACGCAAGGAGGCTTTGAGGGACCGCCTGACCCAGGGGAGGAAAATAGGTCTGGGCGACTTTGCGTCGGGTCACGAATTTTTTGGACTCCACTTCCGTGAAGATCATTGGGTATTCAGGGAATGGGCGCCCAATGCCAAAGCCGTTTTTCTCATTGGTGAGATGACAGGCTGGCGGGAACTTGAAGATTTTGCCCTCGAGAGAATCAATGCAGAGGGCGTGTGGGAGGTCCGGGTTTCCCCCCATCTCATGGCCCACGGCATGGTATACAGGCTTCGGGTTCATTGGGAAGGCGGCGAAGGCGATCGCATTCCCGCCTATGCCAGACGGGTGGTACAGGACCCCGAAACGCTGATATTTAACGCCCAGGTGTGGTCGCCGCCCGAAACCTATCAATGGAAACATGAGAGTTTTGTGCCCGATACCAACCCGCTTTTTGTGTACGAGGCCCATGTGGGCATGGCGCAGGAGGAGCCGAAGACAGGTTCATACCGGGAGTTTGCCGAACATGTCCTCCCAAGAATTGTGGAGGCGGGTTATGGCACGCTGCAACTTATGGGTATTCAGGAACATCCCTATTATGCTTCTTTCGGATACCATGTCTCCAGCTTTTTTGCCGCGTCTTCCAGATTCGGTTCCCCGGAAGATCTCAAAGCATTGATTGACCGGGCCCATGGCATGGGACTCTCGGTTATCATGGACCTTGTCCATTCCCATGCGGTGGCCAACGAAGTGGAAGGGCTCAGCCGTTTTGACGGAACGCCTTATCAGTATTTTCATGAAGGCGCTCGGGGGATCCACGAGGCATGGGGTTCCCGTTGTTTTGACTATGGCAAGCCGCAGGTCCTCCATTTTCTTTTGTCCAACTGTCGATACTGGTTGGATGAGTTCCATTTTGACGGATTCCGCTTTGACGGCATTACCAGCATGCTCTACCGGGATCACGGCCTTGGAAAGGCGTTTACCTCCTACGCGGACTATTTTGGCGACAATGTGGACGAGGAGGCGCTCACATACCTGATCCTGGCCAATGAATTGATTCATGACATCAATACCTCCGTCGTCACCATTGCAGAAGATATCAGTGGTATGCCGGGTCTTGCGGCGCCCTTAAAAGAAGGCGGCATGGGGTTTGATTATCGGCTGGCCATGGGGGTTCCGGATTTCTGGATTAAAATCCTGAAGGAAAATCGTGACGAAGAGTGGTCGCCGGGAGGCATGTGGTATGAACTGACCAATCGAAGGAAGGATGAAAAAAGCATCGGTTACGCTGAAAGCCATGACCAGGCACTTGTGGGGGATAAAACGCTGGTACTGAGGCTCATGGGACCGGATCTCTATTATCATATGCATGTGGCCCATGAGAGTCTGGCGGTGGACAGAGGAATGGCCCTTCATAAACTGGTGCGCTTCATCACACTTGCTACCGCCGGGAACGGCTATCTCAATTTTATGGGGAATGAGTTCGGCCATCCGGACTGGATAGACTTTCCCCGTGAAGGCAACGGATGGTCCTATGTATATGCAAGACGCCAGTGGGGACTCCGCGATAATCCGGACCTCCGGTATTCTTTTCTGGGCCGGTTTGACCGTCATATGATCAGGCTGGCCAAAAGGTATCGGCTTTTGGAAGGTTTTGTTCCTTCCCTTATCAAGGACCATTTCGAAGACAAAGTTCTGGCCTTTGAACGAGGGGGTCTTATTTTCGTGTTCAATTTTCATCCCACCGGTTCTCTTAATGATTATTTAATAGCCGCAACACCGGGCGGGTATAAAATGGTTATGGACACCGATGCCCCTGAATATGGCGGGCATGGCCGCCTGCGGCGGAACCAGCATCATTTCACCATTCCCCTTAAAGAAGGTGATGCAAAGAGCCATGCCCTCAGCCTCTATCTTCCCACTCGTACGGCCCTGGTGCTGGCGCCTGTGGACAATGGGATTGACACCGAAAGGCCTGCGGCCTATAGTGGAATAGCAAAGGATTCTTGAAACGGCGGTGTCTGAAGCGTTAAATCGCGTAATTTCAATAAGTTGTGCGGCCGGTCAAGGTCGCATATTTTAGCGGGTGTGAATCCCGCCCCGGAAGGCTGGCCAGCCACTGGGTAGTGAGTCCTTGGATCGACGGGAGTAATCCCCGAGATTAAGCGTAGGACAGCGAGACGATAGGCCGTAAGCCATAAGGTTGAAGGGATTGAGCCTCGAAAGGATTAGTTGAGAGGGACGACGTTTTAACTTTGACGGAAGTCAAAATGACCATTGGCGAATGGCAAGTCAATGGCGCCTCTCCGGGGTCTGAGACCATGGCATGTCGGACATTGCGAATATGCGGCAACCCGGGAGGTTCTCTGCGCTCTTGCTTAAAAGCGAGTATGCTGGCCAACCGATAATAAAGGGAGAATGGCAAACGGGGCAGGGGAAGTCGGATGGCGTCGTAGTACCTGAGAAGGCGGGTAACTCCGCTGGAGGAAAGGACGTCACATGAGTAACAGTGTTGCGAGGACACATCATCTATGCTCAGAAATAGAGAAATGGTGGAAACGAAATTACAACGCATAGCGGAGAAGGCCCGCAAAGAAGATGAATGCCGATTCACCAGTCTGTTTCATCTGATGAACGAGGAGATGTTGCGGGAATGTTTCCAGGAGCTGCGCAAAGACGCAGCATCTGGCATTGATAAGGTTACCAAGAAGGAATATGGGGAAAAACTTGGCGAGAACCTAAACGCTCTGGTCGGAAAATTGCATCGGATGGCGTATATTCCATTGCCGGTGCGCAGGGTGTACATTCCTAAACCGGGGAGTAGCAAGAAACGACCGCTGGGCATACCAGCCCTTGAAGATAAGCTGGTACAGGCGGRATTGACACGGGTGCTTTCGGCGATCTACGAGCAGGATTTCATTGACGATTCGTATGGATTTCGGCCCGGTCGCGGGTGTCATGACGCGTTGAGGGCACTCAGCAAAGAGGTTGAGGGATGCCGGGTTCACTATATTGTGGACGCAGATATCAAAGGGTTCTTTGATAATGTTGATCACGATTGGATGATTAAATTTCTCGGCCACCGAATAGCAGATAAACGAGTGTTGCGCTACGTCAAGCGGTTTCTCAAAGCAGGTATAATGGAGGAAGGCAAAGAGATTGCCAGTGACAAAGGAACGCCTCAGGGCGGGATTATTTCACCAGTACTTGCCAATATCTATCTGCATTACAGTCTGGACATCTGGTTCACGCGAGTGTTTCAGCAGGGCTGTCATGGCCAAAGTCGGATAATCCGTTACGCCGATGACTTTGTTGTATGTTTCGAGCGTGAGGCAGATGCGATACGGTTCCGAAAGGAACTGGATCTGCGACTTTCCAAGTTTGGCCTTGAGATATCGCCTGAAAAGACGAAGACCATCGAATTTGGTCCATATGCACAATCCAAGGCCGATAGCCGCGGTGGCAAGGCGTCTACCTTTGATTTTCTTGGATTCACGCACTACTGCAGCCGGTCCAGGAACGGCAGGAAATTCCGGATGAAACGGATCACTTCTCGCAAGAAGTTTACCGCCAAAATTCGGATGTTTAGGGATTGGCTGAAAGCCAACCGGACCCTGCCGACCGATGAGCTAATGGGTAAGGTAGGCTCGAAATTGCAGGGACACTTTGCCTACTACGGAGTCACGGACAATTCAAAAGGTCTCAACCGGTTTTCCTATGAGGTTCATCGTCTGTTGTTCAAATGGCTGAACAGGCGAGGTAAACGAGGGTGTATGAACTGGGAGAAGTTTAACCTACTTCTTAAAAAGTTTCCTCTGCCGCAACCCCGTATTACGGTAAACCTTTTCGCTTAATCGTGAAGCGTACTCATGAGGAGCCGTGTGCGTAAATAGCGCAAGCACGGTTCTGGGAGGGGCCGGGGCCAACTGCTACCAATCTCATGTGGTCTTATGATACGTAGTAGCCGCGTGCGGCGAGGGCGTAGTCTGAGGCATATTGCGTTAAGGTTGCTGAAGAAACCGGTCTACTCGACATTGCATGATCCGGGTATTCAGGAAAGGACATCACAAAATGAAAACCAAAGATATGATGCCAGTTGGTGAGCGGGTCAGGAAGGCCCGTGAGAATAAGGGTGTTGATCTTGAGGCTCTGGCAGACCGGGTGGGTTGTTCCGCCGAATATCTCCAGTGGGTAGAGGATGGGCAGGTGGAACCGCCGGTCGCCCTGCTTCTTCAGTTGGCCAGAACCATGAGCCTGGATTCCGGAACATTTCTTGCCGCGGATGATTCCCCTGAAAGACGCCTCGAAGAAGCCGCCAAGCGGACCAAGGCGTATTCCTACCGAACGCTGACGCCGTCGGAAGCGGATAAGCATCTGATGGCTTTCTCCGTCACCATTCCTCCGAAAACGGGGCACGAAGGGGTGGGCTACCAGCACGAAGGCGAGGAGTTCGTTTACGTTGTTTCAGGCGAAGTGGAACTCCTCGTGGAAAAGGAAAGGCATCATCTGGGCACAAAGGAATCCCATCGTTTCAATTCTAACGTTGACCACCATCTCTCTAATCCGGGCGATGAAACGGCGGAATTGCTGGTGATACTCTATGTGCCTTAATCCATAAGATTTTTTCCGATTACGCGGACGCCAGATATTGTTTGATGCTAGCGGCGAGCCTATCAAAGGTTTCCACGAATTTGTTTTCGTCGGTTTCCAACAGGGTGATCCGGAATCCCTGCAGATCACAACTGAAAGAGGTCAGGGGAACAACGCAGATACCCGTGGCACCCAGGAGATAATAGACAAAGCGCTTGTCCGGCTGCATTTTCTCACCTTTGGCGATTAATTTTTCAATGTGCTCTCGGACATCGGCGCGTTCAATGTGCAGTGTTTGTTTTCGGTTCAGCTGCCCTTCTTCAAAAACAACCGTCATATAAAAAGCACCATTGGTTCGGTTGACCATGATACCGGGGATCACTCTTAATTTTTCAAATGCAATCTTTGAGAAACGCTCATAGCGTTTGCGGCGTTTCGTAAGGTGGTCCCCATAGGAAGGGTGTTCAAAAACCCTGGGAATGGCCTTTTGTGGAAGGGTTGTGGAACAAACCTCCACCATCTTCGCATTGACGATGCTTTTGATATAGTTGGCGAACATGGGATCTTTGTCTTTGTTGTAAACCTCCATCCATCCGCAGCGCCCTCCCGGCCAGGGAAGTTCCTTGGAAATGCCTTTCATGGAGATGGCCGGCACATCGCCGATGACTTGGGACAAACATTTGCCTTTATGACCGTTGTACGCGAGGTTTAAATAGATTTCGTCAGCGATGATGAAGAGATCAAAATCCCGCGCGATTGAGACAATTTCCTCCAGTAAATCGTCCGGATATACCATTCCCGTGGGGTTGTCGGGATTAATGATCAGGATTGCCGCTACCGCGGGATTGTATTTTACCCGTCGTCGCAATTCCACCACGTCCGGATACCAGTGATTCTGCGGGTTGAGCGGATAGCTCACCGGGGGAAGTCCTGCATGGGCGGCTTCCGACGAGGAGTGGGTGGTATAGGTGGGTGTGGGAGTGATGACACGGGCGGTTCGACGCATGAAACCGTATATTTTTGCAATGGCATCTCCTAACCCGTTAAAAAAAATGATATCTTCTTCATTCAGGTGGACACCGCCGTTCCGGTTGTTCAGGTCGGCCAGGTACTTTCGCGTTTCCAGCTCGCCCAAAGTGGCGCTGTAGGCGTATGAATCGTTTTCCATGGCCAGATCCGAGATGATGCTTTTGAGCCACAGGGGAATTTCTTCACCCTTTGCCACGGGGTCCCCTATGTTTTCCAGGGTGATTTCCATGCCCATGCTGCTTAATTTCTCAACCAGCTGCATGATGCCTCGAATTTCATAAGTCAGCTCGGCAGCGCCGATGTGAACAATGTCGGTTCGCATAAATGATTTCTCCTTTTGCTTAAAAAACCGCGCGTATCCATAAAAAAAGGGCTGCAAATCCCGGCAGCCCTGCAAAAAAAAGGCTGCGAATCGCCCGCAGCCCTGGTTGGTGTTGTTGATGGTTTATGCCATCGACGGTCCTCCCAGAACCACAGGCACGGTAGCTGCCGCCTCGTCGGACATCTTGAAAATACCAATGATCTGCTGGCTATGGAAAGAAGACACGCCGCTCATCCCTTCAGAAATACTTTTCTATTGACAAATATAATCATCCTTTATGACATGCTCTAAAAAAGATTTCAAGTTTTTTCTGCAATTATTGGCATTTTTGGTGAAAACGAATTGGCATTGGCTTTTCCATGAAGATAGGGTATGGATAACGGGCACCTCATGATCAGTGTATGGTGCCGGATTTGGACCGGCGACCCGTCTGGAAGAAGGAGAAAACCAATGATCGAAGCAGAAGGCAGAGTTTTTTCGTGGGAAAGTCCTGAAAAAATCAGAGCCGATTTTCTGGAAACATTTGATTTTGACAGCCCCGGACAATACATCAAAACAGAGACCCGGGAATTCATCGCAGCCTGTCCCTTTAGCGGCCTGCCAGATGTGGGCCATCTCATCATTGAGTATTATCCGGAAGGGAGCCGATGTATTGAATTGAAATCACTCAAATATTATGTGGTGAGCTTTAAAAATGTGGGACTTTTTCAGGAGGGTGTTACCAAAAGGATTTTTGATGATCTGAGACGGGTTTTGAAAACCGAACGGTTAAAGGTTACCACAATTTACAATACAAGGGGCGGGTTTGATACCACCTGTATCGAAGGACGTCTGTAGCGGACACGAACCAAAGGGTGTTTTTATGAATATTTTCTTAATTATCATTCTGGTTATTCTCGTGGGCGATTACCTTCTGGGGGTGGTGGTGGACATTCTGAATGTCAAACACCTCAAAACCGATCTGCCGGCAGCCTTCAGCGGTTATTACGATGATGAAAAATACCGAAAGTCCCAGGAATATTTGAAAGAAAATACCCGGTTTGGGCTGATTACCGATTCCATCACAACACCGGCGGTCATCATTTTTATTTTGCTGGGCGGGTTCAACTGGGTGGATCAGTTCGCCAGAACCTTAGACTGGGGACCCATTGCCACGGGGCTTGTTTTTGCGGGTATTCTGCTCTTTGCGTCCCAGATACTGGGGCTCCCCTTTTCCGTCTACACCACATTTGTTATTGAGGAAAAATACGGATTCAACAAGACCACGCCCAAAACCTTTGTCCTCGACATGCTGAAGGGTTGGCTGCTGGCGATCATTATCGGTATTCCCGTATTTTCGGCGGTATTGTGGTTTTTTGCGCGAACCGGACCCATGGCCTGGGTTTATTGCTGGGGTGCGCTCACGGTCATTCAGATTTTTCTCATGTTTATCGCGCCGGTGGTGATCATGCCCATTTTCAATAAATTCGTACCGCTGGAGAATGGGGAACTGAAAGGGGCCATTGAAGATTATGCCAAAAAGCAGGGGTTTAAAATGAAGGGCGTTTTCTCCATGGACGGATCCAAACGTTCCACCAAATCAAACGCGTTTTTCACGGGATTCGGCCGCTTCAGGCGTATTGTGCTGTTTGACACCCTTATTTCAAAGCATACCACCGAAGAACTGATTTCCATTCTGGCCCATGAGATGGGACACTACAAAAAAAAGCATATTCTGAAGTCCATTATCATTTCCATTCTGTCAACCGGGCTTATGTTTTACATCCTGTCCATTTTCATGAACAATCCGGCGCTTTTTCGCGCGTTTCAAATGGAGCATATTTCCATCTATGCCAGTCTATTCTTTTTCGGCTTTCTTTATGCCCCCATTGAAATGATCCTCTCCATTTTCACGAACATGCTGAGTCGCCGGCATGAATATGAAGCCGACGCCTGGGCGGTCAGAACTTACCGAAGACCCCAATCCATGATCGCGGCCCTCAAAAAACTGAGCGTGGACAACCTCTCCAACCTGACCCCCCACCCTCTGAAGGTGTTTCTCTCCTACAGTCATCCGCCGGTCCTGGAACGGATCCGGGCCATTCAGGGGTTCAAAGGGAGCGTCAGATGAAAAATAGTGGAAATGTGTATTTCTGTGTTAATGTGTGGTTAAGATATTTTGTTGACACAATAGGCTTTGCATCATATGTTTCTTCCTACAACGCTCGAAACACGTTACAGTCCTAGGATCATGAAACAACAAGTTCTTAACCGAACTTCATGAAATGAAAATGTGTAGTGCCCAAATCTGATTTCTAAAAGGCGTAACGCATTGATAACAGGCAACTATTTTTTTAAAGTCATGAAGTTCGGTTAGGATTTGCTTTATACGCGAAGGATTGCAGACTACTCCTTGACCCGCAATTCGCTTTCTTTTATAGTCCCCCTATTTATTATAGAGAGAAAGGATAAGTTCCATGTCTAGGTCCATTGGCATTGATTTGGGAACAACCAATTCCGTTGCCGCCATCAAAAAAGTTCAAGTGGAAATCTTGAAAAACGCGGAAGGAGATAATCTAACCCCTTCCTGTGTCACTATCCGTAAAAGGAATCGCCTCTTTTCCAAAGAAGCATTTGTGGTGGGAAAAGACGCGTTGGAATGGATGAAGCAGTCTCCCGAAAATACCGTCCAGGCCGTAAAACGCCTCATGGGAAGAAGCATCAACAACCCGGAGGTTAAGAAGATCATTGAAGAGAAGCGCGTGACCTATCGAATCGGCCCATATTCCAAAGGAACGGAAAACAAACTCAGCCTTCTGCTTTGGGGAAAGGAGTATACTCCTGAGGGGATCTCCGCGGAGATTTTGAGGAAAGTCCGTCTGGATGCGGAAGCGTCCCTTGGGGGAGAAGTGGCCTATGCGGTAATTACCGTGCCGGCCTATTTCAATGATAAGCAAAAACATGCCACCCGGATGGCCGCCGCCATGGCGGGGTTAAAGGTTCGCAGATTGCTGCCGGAGCCCACTGCCGCCGCCATCTCCTTCGGCGTGGATAACATCAAGGGTGATGATGCCAGAACCGTTCTGGTTTTCGATTTCGGGGGCGGCACCTTCGATCTTTCCGTTCTGACCATCAGTGGCGGGCAGTTTATTGAACAGGGAAAGGGGGGCGACATGTGGCTGGGCGGTGAAGACATGGACCGTCTTTTGGCCGATTACGTACTGGCGGAAGTGGCCCGGGAATATGATATTTCGGACATGGAAGCCTTTCAGGAGGGTCAGGACCCGAAGCAGAGAAACCGGTTTCGCGGGGAATTGAAAGTTGCTGTTGAAAAGGCGAAAATTCGTTTGAGCGAGGCGGATGAAGCGTTTATTGAAATTCCGGGCGTGCTCAAAGACGAAGACGGCGATCTGGTGGATGTGGATGTGGAAATTACCCGGGCGCGGTTCGATGAAATGATTGCCGGCATGGTCCATACGGTTGTGGATTTGACGCAAAAGGTGCTTGAAAGTATCCATTTTACGCCTGATTTGATTGATAATGTGTTGCTTGTGGGTGGAAGTTCCCGGATTCCAAGCGTCATCAAGGCCATGAAAGAAGCGTTCGGCCATGAAAAGGTGTTGGTCCATGAACGGCCTATGCTTGCCATTGCCGAAGGAGCGGCCATTTTGAGCCACCGTCTTGGGGAAACCTATGAGTGCCCGAAATGCGGTCTCGATGTTTCGCAGCAGGAAAAGATATGCGGTGGTTGCGGCTTCGATCTTGAAACCCATGTCATAGAAGAGGGCGTTTTTGACATCGTTCATTCCGCGGCCCATGATTACTACATCTATCTGGAGAACGGGGAAAAGCATTTGCTGGTGGCGAAAAATACGCCTCTTCCCTGCCGGAAAAAGGAAACTTTCAGGCTGGTGGATTCCAATCAGAAACTGGTCCATATGAAATTTTTTAATGTGGTGAACGATCAGGA
>ADZZ01000476.1 GCA_000179315.1 delta proteobacterium NaphS2 | reverse complement strand
TTTCCAGAATTTGTCATCGCCTGTTTCCAGTTTCTTCAAACCTGCCTTTAGAATATTTTCTCCCTCTTCCAATCTTCCCAGGGCACCGTAGATGTGGCCTTTGCGGAAATGGAGCACAATGTGGAAGAAGGGGCTTTTGAGGCTTTCGTTCAGCTGCCACAGTTCATCGCTGACGGCCAGGGCTTCGCTCAACTCCCCGGTCCAGTTGTAATACTGGATGAGATAGGAGAGGCACCAGGCCTTTGCTTCGGCATTTACAGTGTCTTCGCTGAGATCGAGGGCCTGGATCAGGAGAGGCCTTGCTTTTTTCAGGTCCCCCAGGACCGAATGCACAAATCCTTCAAAGCTGGCGGCCTTGAGCAGGATTTCCCGAAGGCCGTATGTGCCGGCCAAATCAGATGCTTTTTGGAGGAACTTCAGGGCCGAAATCGGTTTGTGCATGAAAAAGGAAGTCCATCCCAGTCGAAAGATAGCTTCTCCTTCGGAATCTCTATCCTTAAGGTGCTTTGCCTCTGCCAGCATTTTGTGAAAGGTCCGATGGCTTTTTTCCGTCTGGCCCAGACAGAAATGCATGCCCCCTTTCCACTTATAAATCTGAAGCGCCCGTTCCCGAGGATGTTCCCATGCGTCTTTTTGGAGGATATCCAGGGCACGGTCGAAACACATAAGGGCTTCCCCGCAGGCATAAGAGCGTTTGGCCTGGTTCCCTGCTTCCAGGGTGTGGGCAAAGGCTTTTTGCCAATCCTGTGCACGATAATAGTGGTAGGCCAGAAAGCCGGACTGTTTGGAAAGGTTGTCGCGATACATTTTTTCCATGGCCTCCGCCACCACATGATGATAGATTCTACGATTTTTTCTCAAAAGCCCGTGGTAAGCGATTTCCTGCATCATTTGATGGCGGAAAACATACTTACCGCCGAAATCGGAGGATAATTCATCGA
>ADZZ01000477.1 GCA_000179315.1 delta proteobacterium NaphS2 | reverse complement strand
GAGTTAATATAGACCCACTGAGCGATGGGGGTCTGATTTATTAAAAAGGTAAGGCCCGAAGTTGCCGCTTCGGGCCTCTTTTTTGGGAAAAACAGAAGCAGACCGTCTTCCCCGGACAATATAAAGCATACCCATCATAGGTCTGCTTTTGATCCTTTTCAAGATCAAAGGCGTCATGCCCTTAAGGCTTCTAAAAAAAAATCCAGTGTAAAAGTTGTGGATTCATTTTCCATGTGTGCCGGAGCTGTTTCAGAGGCCAGGCGTACTGTAGCGATCAATGTCGTGAACAAGCCCGCACGGAACAGCGACGACAAGCACAACGCCGTTACCGGCAAACAGAAAAAGGCCGCAAAGCYCATCGGAGGGCGGAACGTCGGCGAAGAATAAAAAAAAGTAAAAAAACCGTGGATGATCAGGGTTCAACACCCCCGTCATCCGGTGATAAGGTGCCCTCCAGGTGGTCCGGCGTGGGTCCGAGATGCCGTTTTTGCGGCTCATGGGGTGTTATTGTGAAAGATTTTCCCCGCCGAGGCTACGGCAATCATCCACAAACTGTTCCGGAGGTGTTCACATGATGGTTAAAAAGCCTCTTTTTCCAAAACGAATACGCAAAATCGCCGGCGGTTTTGCCTTTATTGAACATCGCTTTTTGCGAAAGGGTTTTTGGGAGAGCCTGAGTCATATTGAACTGCTGCTCTACATTTTTCTGGTGGTGGTATCTGACAAAAACGGGCTGTCTTATTACGGCTACGACAAAATCTGCCGGATTCTAAGGGTGGATGCAGATCAATATATCAATGCCCGTAATCGCTTGCTGGACAAGGACCTGATTGGATTTGACGGCCGTGTGTTTCAGGTGCTTTCCCTTCCGGATCGTCCAGTGATCGTGAAACCTGTGAAGGAAGTCCGGAACGGGGGATGGTTCAGTCTGGAGGT
>ADZZ01000478.1 GCA_000179315.1 delta proteobacterium NaphS2 | reverse complement strand
CTTACGGCTTGAGAAAAGGCTCACCGGGATAAGTCCGTGCAGATGCAGCAGACGGCGTAACTTGACCACGCCACGACCATGGCTTCTTTTCTTCAGTTCGGCCACATACGCATCCAGAACGGCATCATTTCCCACCAACAGCTGTTCTTCTTTTGAAGGGACCCGGGCATCCTTTTTTCTTCGAATCGGAACATGATGTCCCGGCACAGTTGTTCGCGTATCACGTTTATCCAGAATACGGTCATGTTCCGCCACGTTCCGGCTTTTGTCATAAACGATGACCTTGCGCCAGTGTTTCTGAACTTCCAGGGATTTTCCAATCAGTGCTTCAGGGACGGAATAACGGTTGGTGTCCAAATGCACATATCCCTCGATATCGACGACCCGGTGTTTTGCCACATAGACCGGCGGCCGGTATGGGGGTAAATCAATGAGATGCGGTTTTTCAATGATATAGGCCTCATCCGGTATCATTCCCAAAGCCCGTTTGAACGTTTTGTCGCTGGTGTTCCGGCACCAGTCGATGGCCTGCCGGTTCAAATCATGCCAGCTGACAAAGGTTCTTCCAGGAAGAAAGTTATTTTCCACAAAATGAAAAGGCCTTTCCACGCGGGCACTTCGATTGGCATCGCCTACGGCATGGGCCACAAACCCGGTTTGATACATATCAGCGAAGTATTTCATCTCAGGTGCAATCAATGCGTCAGGTCCGGTGCCGCCGGCCACAATAACACTGGTATTGTCAACGATGCACCGGGAACACACCCCATCCATAAAATCGAAGGCTTTTGACAGAAAAACCCTATGGCCGAAAATAACGGTTGGCCTTGATTTTGCTTAACAACCAAACAATTCTCCCAGTTTTCGAGGGAACGCCGGTTCCCGTATCATCTTTTTCAAAATCTGTGGGAGCCTGCCTGTTTCCTTCCTTTTTTTGTCTAATTCCTGCAAAACCAATTTGCTGTCAACCCG
>ADZZ01000479.1 GCA_000179315.1 delta proteobacterium NaphS2 | reverse complement strand
ACCAAAACGAACAAATGCAGGCCCAGGACAAGGAAATCGAGCAGAGCTTGGGCCGCATCAAACATAAAATTCTGGTGATGAGCGGCAAGGGCGGCGTAGGAAAGAGCAGTGTGGCAACTTATCTTGCCGGGGCTCTAGCCAAAAAAGGGAAAAAAGTGGGGCTCATGGATGTGGACCTTCATGGTCCCAGCATCCCCCGTATGCTCGGGCTGAAAGGAAACATAGAAAGCGGTTCCAATGGCGAAAAGGCCAAACCGATCGAATACCTTCCCAACCTGCAGGTTATCTCCGTTGAACCGCTCATGGGAGAAAACAAGGATGCGGCCACTATCTGGCGGGGACCCCTTAAAATCGGCGTTATCCGGCAATTTATTTCCGATATTGAGTGGAATGATCTCGATTACCTGATCATTGATTCTCCTCCCGGCACCGGTGATGAGCCTTTGACGGTGGCTCAGACCATTCCCGGAGCTGAAGCCCTGATCGTGACGACCCCCCAGGAGGTATCCCTGGCCGATGTGCGGAAATCCATCAGCTTCTGCCGCCAGGTCAACATGAAGATTCTGGGGCTTGTTGAGAATATGAGCGGTTTGAACTGTCCCCACTGCGGAGAATCCATCGAACTTTTCAAAACCAACGGCGGCATGCTGACCGCCAAAAAAGAAAGCCTCAGATTCCTGGGGCGTCTGCCCCTGGATCCTGAAGTGGTCATGCAGGGGGATGCCGGCGGATTGGCGGTACTGGATAAGGATACGGTCCCGTTTTCCAGGGAATTCAACAAAATGGTAGACGAAATCGTGAATGTTCATGAGCGTGAAGACGGTCTTCATTGAGATCCGGTGACACTTCAGTGCACCGTTGTAAGACAGGATAACTGCAATGGCTGATGATCTGAATGTTGATGTGAAAAACCTCCAGCAGGAGATTTTACTGAAGAATGATGGTTATGGCGTTGCCGCCTTTGACAGGATGCTGGACCCCCTTTACCGGGGTGCGCTTTCAAATCCCGACGGATACGCCCGGGTGACCGGCCCCTGCGGCGATACCATGGAAATTTTTTTGAAGTTTAAAGGTGATCGCATCGAAGCGGCGGCATTCGAGACGGATGGGTGCGGGTCCAGCGCCGTGTGTGGATCTTTTGCGGCGGAGATGGCCCTTGGAAAGACGCCGGACGAGCTTTTGGACGTGACCGGCGATGCCATTCTTGAAAGAATGGGGGGAGCGCCCGAAAAAGAACAACATTGTGCGTTCCTGGCAGGGGAGACCCTCCAGGAAGCGCTCAGCAATTATATGATAAAAATGACATCCGGCGGCGAGAGAAGATAGCCGGAGGTGCTCGCTTTTTCAACCTGGAATGAAAAGGCTTGCACAAATCAAAAAATTGAATATGATTCTGTGTGTTACCTTTTGAATATGCGGCAGATGCAAATGACTGCCGGTCACCCGAGCGGAACCGGGTAAGGGGAAGAGAAAGGCCATACGGAAACTGTACGGCCATGATCCGGATAACAAAAGGATCAGAGAAAGCCCACCCCGTTTCGGAGTGGGCTTTTTTGTGCATGAAGGAAACTGTTCATGAAAACTGAACGTCTGAGTCTGGAGTCAATAAATGAGCAAATATTATTTGTTCCAGGATGTAAAGAATTGTATCAATTGCCGAAGCTGTGAAGTGACCTGCAAAAGCAACAAGAATCTGCCCCCGGGTCCCAGGCTTTGTGAAGTTATTGCGGTGGGACCCTCCCTGATCGGAGGTCTTCCCAGAGCCGCCTATACCTTCATGCCCTGTTTTCACTGCGAAGATCCCTGGTGCGTGGCCGCATGTCCCACGGGGGCCATGCAAAAACGGCAGAAGGACGGCATTGTCTTTGTGGATCATTCCGTCTGTGTGGGTTGCAAGACCTGTATGTCCGCTTGTCCGTGGGGTGCTCCCCAGTGGAGTGAAGAAATGGGTAAGGTGGTCAAGTGCGACTATTGTAAAGATCGCATTGATCAGGGTCTGGATCCGGCTTGTGTGACGGTGTGCACCACCCACTGTCTTCACTTTGGTCGTGCCAACGACATTCCGGCGGTCAGACGGAAGCGACATGCCCTGGCGACGGCATCCCTGTAGTCATTGCGGACCGCGGAGTGGCCAATGGGGAATGCGGCGTGCTCTCGGGAACGGATAAGGTGATTTATTATGACGAAACCGGTCTGCCCTGTTGCCGATACCATTGAAAGGTTGAGCCAGATTATCGCAGGTGGTCGTCTCGAGCCTGCGAGATGCCGGCAGCGGGCCGAAGAGATATTGAAGCTCATGGAAGATGTGTCTTCCGGTCGCGGTGGCCCCGAACATATCCCCGCCATGGCGTTACTGGCTTCCGCCCTTGAAGAAGAGGGGCCCGATGACGCTTGCAGGAAGACGGGGGCTATGCTGACTTCCGTCCTTGCGGAACACCATGAAGTTTTCAAGAGCCATCTGGACACCCAGATCTGTCCCGTGACGGACTGTGCCCGGTTGATCCCATCCCCCTGTCAGATGGCATGTCCCGCCGGTATCGATGTGCCCAGCTATGTGACCCTTATCGGCCAGGGCCGCGATGCCGAAGCCATCGCCTTGATTCGAAAGGATAATCCCTTTCCGTGGGTGTGCGGTCTGATCTGCACCAATCCCTGTGAATTCATGTGTGTTCGGGGCCGCATCGACAAACCCGTCTCCATCAAGTACCTGAAAGGATTTGCCGCCGAAAGGGCCATGTCGGACGGACTTTACAAAAATCCCGAAAAAGCGCCTTCCAAGAATCAAAAGGTCTGTATCATCGGCGCCGGTCCGGCAGGGATGAGCGCGGCTTTCTTTCTGGCCCTGAAGGGGTATGGCGTAACGGTCCTGGATGCCCTGCCCGTGGCAGGCGGCATGATGATGGTGGGGATTCCCAGATACCGACTTCCCAGGGAGGTCATCGATCGGGAAGTCTCCATGATCGAAGAACTGGGGGTTGAATTCCGGCTCAACACCCGGTTGGGAAAAGATGTTCAGTTTGAGGGGTTACAGGCGGAAGGATTTGGCGCGTTTCTGATCGCCATTGGCGCCCATGACTCCCATAAACTGGGAATCAAAGGTGAGGGCGAATATCCGCAGGTGGTCGATGCGGTCTCCTACCTCAGGCGCGTCTCCCTTGGAGATCGGCGAAAACCGGGGCAGCGGGTCGCCGTCCTCGGCGGGGGCAATGTGGCCATCGACGCCGCCAGAACGTCCCTCAGACTGGGCTGTCAGGAGGTGACCATTATCTACCGCCGGTCCCGTTCCGATATGCCCGCCAATGAAGAAGAAGTGGAGCAGGCCGAGGAAGAGCGGGTTTGCTTCTCTTTTCTGACCGTCCCCGTGGAAATTGTCGGTGAAAACGGGAAGGTTACGGCGTTGCGTTGCGTGAGGACCGAGCTGGGACCGGAAGATCAAAGTGGCCGACGGCGGCCCGTGCCCATTGAAGGGAGTGATTTTGAATTCCGGGTGGATGCGGTGATTTCATCCATCGGCCAGCGGGTGGACCCGAAAGGTCTTGAGTCCCTTGAGCACATGGCATGGACCCGAAGGAATACGATCAAAACCAATTCCATCAGTATGGAGACAACCGTGCCCGGCGTGTTTGCGGCCGGGGATGCGGTGGTGGGACCGGCCACGGTGGTAGAAGCCATCGGCGGTGGCAAGCGGGCAGCGGATGCCATTGATCGATACCTTTCCGGGATACCCCAACCGAAGATGCGGACCGTACCGGTGCGCAGGAATCGGCTCGATTTCATCGAGGTTCCAGCTTCCACCAAAATGACCCTGCAAAGGCCGCAGATGCCCATGCTCAACGATGAAAGGCGGCGGGTGACGTTTCAACAGGTGGAGTTGGGGTTTACGGAAAACGCCGTCCGTGAGGAGGCCAGAAGATGCCTTCGATGCGATGTGTGCATCCGTTGCGGCGCCTGTGTGGATATCTGCCGCAACAAAATGGGTGTTGATGCCCTCCAATTCGGGTATCTGAATTTTGACCATCGGGAGCCGACCGATTTCAGGGTCACCGCGGAGCGCTGTATCCTCTGTGGCGCCTGTGCGGCCAACTGTCCCACGGAAGCCATTTCCATGGCGGATGTGGGGGAGGAACGAATTCTGAACCTTTGCGGGACCGTTTTGAATCGGTTGAAGGTTGAGCGTTGTCAGGTTTGCGGCAAAGTTGTGGGACCGGAGCGGTATCATGATTACATTACCAGAAGGATGAAGGGGATAACCCCCAAATCCCAGAAAGGGGTTCTTTGCCTGGACTGTGCCAGGGAAACCTCTGCCAGACGTCATGCGGAAATGGCACCACCCAAATTAACGGTTTAGGGAGAACGCGTATGAGCTTTAGACGGGGAGACCGAGTAGAGGTTTATCGGAAATCACAGGATGAACACTGGCAGGCGCATATGGACCGTTTTGTGGGTCTTCACGGTATTGTCACCGACCCGGATACGGTCAAAAACGATCCTGAAGCCCTCATTGAGGTGACCTTGGATGGAGCGGGCACACACCGTTTTCCTCAGGATTGTCTGCGCTCTCTCAAAGATTCGTAAAAAATTCCCCTTTCCGGGGGTGACATGGAAAGGAAATTCTTATGCAGATTCGGGACTTGCTGACCGACGTGGGGCATAAGCCCTTAAGAATTGACGGTTTTCAGACCCTGAAAGATGCCGTATTGACGATGACGGAACAGAATCAAAGTGCGCTGATTGTCATGGACGGCAGAAAAACCGTCGGAATTATTACCGAACGGGATATCCTGCGCAGCTATGTGAAGCATGGCGACCTTCCGTTGTCGAAGATTCAAGTCAAGGATGTTATGACTGAAAAGTTGATTGTTGCAAAGTCCGATGATGAAATTGACGTTACCATTTCTCTGATGCGACAAGCGGGAATCCGTCATCTGCCGGTATTGGAGGCCGGGGAAATTATATCATTACTGAACATTTGTGATCTGGCCCATTATCAGGCGGGAAATCTGTCCGCGGAATTGCATTATCTGGAAGAATATGTGGATGATCTTCACGAGGCAGGCCGTGATTGAAAAAGACGGAGAAATAGAAACGGCTGAAATGTGTCGGATCACCATTGACGGCGATGTCTATGAGGCAGCCAAGGGAATGACCCTTTTGCAGGTGATGCGGGGAAATGGCATTCAGGTGCCCACCCTCTGCTACCATGAGGCCCTGAAGCCCATTGGGGCCTGTAAGCTGTGTGGCGTTCTGGTGACGGGCCGTTCCGGAAAACCCAGGATTTTGCTGTCCTGCGTTCTGAAAGTTAGAGAAGGGCTGGTGGTGAAGACTGAAGGGGAACGGGTCCAAAAGGCGAGAACCCTCGCATTTCGAAATTTGTTGGCCATGGCACCGCAATCGAGCCGCATCAGAGCCCTGGCGGAATCCTTTAACGTACCGCTGGGTCCGGTTGCGGACGGGTGCATTCGGTGCCGCCTGTGCATTCGGGTGTGCAAAGAGGTTGTGGGGATTGGGGCCATCAAGATGGTGGAGCGCGATGGCCTCCGTCTTATCATTCCCAGGGAAGGTCTTTGTATCGGGTGCGGCACCTGCGCCAATATTTGCCCCACGGGTGCCATTCATCTGGCCGATGAGAATGGTGTACGCACCATTTCCATTCGCGATGAAGTGATCGGTGTTAATGCCCTTGAACGTTGCGATGCGTGCGGTCGCTTTTTTGCCTCTCAGAAATTCATCAACCACGTGAAACTGCAGACAAGGAATCACGCAGCGGTAAAAGAGCCTCACCAATACTGTCATTCCTGCGCCAAACTGTTTTCCAATCGCATCAGATCTTCATCAAGATTCAAGCGAAAGGGGGTAGAAACCTTGTGACCTTGTCACGATGCCATCCGAAATAAAATATGCCTTAAAAGCCAATGGAATACGAAACCATAGAATATGAGATTATTGAAACCGGGATCGGAATTTTATCCCTGAATCGGCCGCGTAAGTACAACGCTGTGAACTTTTTAATGATGGAAGAACTGGAGGCTTTCTGGAAAGGACGTCTTTACGATCTTGAAACCCGCGTGGTGGTGCTGAAAAGATAAAACAAGCCGGTATTTTTGAGAAACCATGGAAAACAAAAAAAGCAATTCGAACAAAAAGGGGTGGGGCAGTCGCTTTCTGGCGTGGATTATCAAAGGCCGGGAGGGTTCGGTTCCACAGTGCGGCCAATGAGGCGTTCCATCTATCCCTCATGCCGGCGGCATGAAGAAAGACGCATGAGATCCATTTGGCTGTTTGCGCTTTTCCCCAAGTCCTGAAATTACAAAACGCCCGAGGACCCATATGGGCCACCTGGGCGCATTTTTCCAGGATATGCCCTGCGGCCTAATATTCACCCGGCATGGTTTTGAGCTTGGCCAGGGGAAAGACCGGGCCGTCCTTGCACACATATTGATCACCGATATTGCAACGGCCGCAGATGCCGATACCGCATTTCATGCGCATTTCAAGGGAAAGGATAATCCGCTCCGGCGGGAAGCCGAGCTTTTCAAGAACAGGCTGTGTGAATTTGATCATAATGGGCGGTCCGCAGACAATGGCGATGGCATTGTCTGCGCTGGTGATTTTCTGTTCCGTAATGGTGGGAACAAATCCCACATTGTATTTCCAGTCCGGATCGTCGGTCCCGTCCACGGTGATGTGCATGTTGATGTCATCCCGTTGCTCCCAGGCAGCCAGTTCATCCTTGTAGAGGAGCATACCGGGGCTTCTGGCGCCATAGACCACTGAGATATCCGAAAATTTGGACCTGTTTTCCGGGTCCAGCATGTAGATGATGCTGGAACGCAGTGTGGTAAATGCAAAACCGCCACCCACAATGACTACGTGCTTGCCTTCCATTTCATCCCAGGGATACCAGTTGCCCAAGGGGCCTCGGATCCCCATGATATCCCCTTCTTTCATGTTGTGGAGGTGTGAGGTGACGAGCCCCACCTTGTTGACCGTAAAAGCTACAAATCCCTTTTCAGTGGGTGAAGATGCGATGCCGATGGGGATTTCCCCCTTTCCGGCAATGGACAATTCTCCAAACTGTCCGGGTGTGTATGCGAATTTCTCCTCGTCTTCCGGGTTGAGAAATACAAACCTGAAAGTCTTGAGATTTTTATCCTCTGTTTCCGTGACAATTCTGTCAATGCGAACAGGATAAGGTAGATAAGGATTTCCCAATTGAGCCCCCCTCTATTTTGCGCCTGTCACAACGCTTGCTGTTTTTCTGCTCTGCCGGTGCATGTCCGCCCGGCCTTGAATTCCTTCTTATTCCGCTGTGCGCCATTGGCTATGCGAAATCGTTCATCAACTTGCAGACTTTTCGAATATCGATGTTCACCGGGCAATACCGGACGCAGCGGCCGCACCCGGAGCACTGAACACCGTTTTGGTATTTGTCCACATAATACTTCAGTTTGTGCATGAATCGCTGTCGAACCCTCTGGAACTTGTTATCCCTGGGGTTATGACCCGATCCGTGAAGGGAGAAAAGGGGAAACATGCACGAATCCCAGTTACGAATCCGGTCACCCGCGTTCCCTTGAACTTCGTCCTGAATATCGAAACACCAGCAGGTAGGGCAAAGATAGGTACAGGTTCCGCAGTTAAGGCATGCAAAGGCCACTTCTTCCCAGAATGGGGCGTCAAAGAGTTCGATGGTCACTTTGTCCTTCAATTTATCCGTGGGGACGTTGGCGGTGATTTTCTTCTCTGAAGATTGTTTCAGGTCGTTAGCCTCTTTCAGGACCGCATCGTCCGCAGACTTTCCCGGCATTTTTTCCAGAAACGCTTCCCCTTTCTCTGTGAGGCCTTTGGCCAGGAAGTTGTCCCCCAAATCAAAAAGGAGCACATCCAGTCCCGTTTCATGAAATGGGCCGCCGCCCACCTGGGTACAAAAGCATGAGGCACAGGGGTTGTTGCATCCGAGGCCCACCAGGGTGGCCGATTCAAAGTGCCGGGTCCACCATGGATCCTGATATTCGGGGTTGTCGAAGTTGCGTTTCACAATTTGAAAGGCTTGGGCATCACACGGCCTTATGCCAAGCACTGCACAGGGCGAATAGTCTTTGGGCGATTCCTTCAGGATGTGGGCATCCTCTTCTGTTTCGTC
Source organism: delta proteobacterium NaphS2 (assembly GCA_000179315.1). Lineage (GTDB taxonomy): Bacteria > Desulfobacterota > DSM-4660 > Desulfatiglandales > Desulfatiglandaceae > NaphS2. Next base: position 6,971 of record ADZZ01000479.1, on the reverse strand, counting down.
CAGCGAGTATTCAAACATCCTTTCCGATTCCGGATAAATAACGGATTTGGGGGAGAGCCTGGTATTTTCATAATCAAAGTCCGGTTTTTTGTCTCCGTCAAGGGGCATGAACGTATGAAAATCGCCATCCTTTACCGGACCAAAGAGTCTGTAGACCTCCTTCAAGGTCCCCAGTGCCCCCAACCATTCTTCTTTGGTGAATACTTTATCTGTCATATCAGCTACCTTCATCTGTTGATGATATCTGTTGGTTCCGTTTATGGCCTATTTGATGAAATCGTTATAGTCATCGGGCCGGTAAACATCCAGGGGCGGTCTTTTCTCCGGATCAAGTCCGGCTTCCCAGGAGAAAAGTTCCTCGGTATCCTTGTTGAGTTTCTTGGTAAACTGTCTCATGGAGATTCCCATGGGGCAGACGCGCTCACAGGCGCCGCAATCGGTGCATCGACCTGCACAGTGATAAGCCCTCAGGAAATGGAAGGTCATGGTATCCGTGGGGTCAATGCTTTTTCCCACCCACTGGGGCGCGGATTCGTCTACGAAACAGGTGGGACAGTAACACAATGGGCAGCTGTTCCTGCAGGCATAACATCTGATGCAGCGGCTGATAAGCCTTTGAAAAAATCCCTGTTTCTTTTCGGAATCCATCTCTTCGATTTTTTCAATATCCGCGTATGGGTTCACGTCGGTCTGTTCTTCCACCGGATCACCGAGAATTTCATCGTACATGACGGGATTGCGGTGTCTGCAGACCGCGCAGTTGCTTTGCAGAAACTTCGCCTTTTCAAAAGTCTCCTCAAAATCCTTTCCCTTGACCACAAATGTGGAACCCTCCTGCACAATATCCAGAATTTCTTTTTGCTTGACCGCCCTGGAAACGGCCCTGTGATCGATCATGCCTTCGCAAGGGATGCCCACAATGTAGAGTTGATCGCGTTTGATCTGGTTTTCGATGATATGGGTGACCATGTTCCTCGAATTGCATCCATTGGCGATGATGCCGATTTTGTCGGTTCGTTTGGTCAGATAATTACACAGGTTGAGCCCGCAAAAGTTGTCCCAGTAGAGTTGGTCCACCTTGTCAGGGTGGTTCACCAGCAGCGGCTCGTTCATCATGGGCACCGTCCCCTTCCGGTAGCCGATGAAGACGTCTACTTTTTCCTCTTCAAGCAGCCTCTTTGCGGTTTCCCTGATTTTTTCAGTGTATTTGAGCATTATGCCACCTCGGCTCTCGATTTAATGAAATAACGGGTCGGGCCCAGGGTCTTAACGTCGTGAGCAACCGCATTTGCAACTTCAACAAATTTGGTCGCTTCTGCCGACGATATCCAGGAAAAATGAAGCCTGCCCTGTTCAAGGCCGATATGTTCCAGAAGACCCTTCAGAAGCGCGAATTTCCGTCTTGCGTAATAATTACCTTCCAGGTAATGGCAGTCACCCGGGTGTCACCCGGATACCCATACACCGTCAGAACCGTGGCGAAAGGCCGCCAGTACGAATTTCGGGGTTACCCGGGCCGAGCAGGGTACCCGAATGATTCTGAAATTGGGCGGATACTGAAACCGGCTGACACCCGCCAGATCCGCTGCGCCGTAACTGCACCAGTTACAGAGAAAGGTTGTTATTTTTGGTTCCCAATCGCTCATTCCCTTATCTCCTTACTAATTTTTAAGGTATAGGGGTTACGGTCTAAGGTTAAAATCGGGCACTACAGACCTTGCACCTCATGCTTTGCACTTTATGCTTCAGCGCTTAAACCCAAAGAACCCCCCTATACCACATCACGAATTCAAATTTTAGAAAAAAATAAAAATATACCAGATTCTCATCCCAACCTTTAAACCTGATTTATCATGGCCATAATCTGTTCTTCGGCGAAGCCCTTGAGGTTCATGGCGCCTGATCTGCAGGAAGCGACACACAGACCACATCCTTTGCACAGGATGGGGTTCACTTCCGCTTTGCCTGCAAACCGTCCTTCCTCCACAAAGGACGGAGCGGAAAAAGGACACAGCTCGATGCAGACGCCGCAACTGCTGCAATAGAGCGGATTGGCAGAGGCAACGGTTCCGCTGACGTTAAAGCGCTTTCGGGCCAGCAGGGTGATGGCGCACGACGCCGCTGCCAGGGACTGGGCCACGGATTCGTCAATGGGTTTGGGATAGTGGGCCATGCCGCAGAGGAAAACCCCGTCGGTTGCAAATTTCGACGGACCCAGTTTCGCGTGGGCTTCCACAAAGAATCCATCCTCGTTCATAGGGACTTTGAAGAATTGCGCCAACTTTTCATCCCGGTACGGCACAATGGCGGCAGCGAGACAAAGCAGATCGGTCTTCATGCGAACGATGCGGCCCAGGATCCGGTCCAGGACTTCGATTTGGAGTGTCTCCCCCACTTTCGAAACCTTCGGTTTTTGGTCCAGTGAATGCCGGAAAAATTTCACGCCGGCCATACGCGCTTTTCGATACAGGTACTCCCGCTCGCCGTAGGTCCTGATGTCCCGGTACAGGACAATGACGTTCATTTGCGGATTCAGCGCTTTCAGATGAAGGGCGCTTTCCATGGTATGGGTACAACAGACCCTTGAGCAGTAAGGCCGTTCAGGTTCCCGCGATCCCACGCACTGAATGAAGACAGCCGTCTTTGCGTCTTTTAAGGCCGGATCGTCGGCCAGAAACCGGCGATCCAGTTCCAGATGTGTTACGACCCGTGGGTCCTCTTTGTACAGATATTCATGGGGTTGATATTCGGAGGCGCCCGTCGAAATGACGGCAACGCCGTGTTCCAGGGTTTTTTCTTCTCCGTTTTGAGCTGCAAGAGTGGTCTGGAAATTACCCACAAATCCCTCAACACTTGCCACCTCCGTGTCCAGACAGACGTCAATATTGGGGTCCGATTGAACGGCATCCACCAGATCCGCCAGCTGCGCTTGAACATCCTCTCCCTTCCAGGTCTTGTGGAGATTGAGGGCCTGGCCTCCCAGGGCAGAGGAACGCTCCACCAGGCAAACGGGATAGCCCTGCGCCGAAAGGGTTTTGGCGGTGGTCAGCCCGGAAATGCCGCCACCGATCACAAGTGCCCCCTGGTCGATTTCCAGGGTGGATTCCTGAAGGGGATCCATCAGGGCGACCTTTGCCACCGCCATTCGAATCAGGTCCTTTGCCTTCTGGGTGGCCAACTCCGGGTCATCCTTGTGGACCCAGGAATCCTGGTTGCGGATGTTCACCATTTCAAAGAGGTATTTGTTCAGGTTGGCGTTGATCAGCGTTTCCTGAAACAACGGCTCGTGGGTTTTGGGGGTACAGGCGGCCACCACAATCCGGTTGAGATTTTGTTCCTTGATGACCTGGCTCATGGTGTCCTGGGTGTCCTGTGAGCAGGTGTAGAGATTGTCGGTGACATAATTCACGTATGGGAGGTGGGCCGCATAGTCTCTGACCTGGTCAACGTCCACTACGCCCGCGATGTTGATGCCGCAACGGCAGACGAACACCCCGATGCTGGGTCGTTGGCCGGTAATCTTGGTTTCGGGAACGATCTCCTTGGATTTTGTGAGGGTGTGACGGGCGTTGCTCAGGGCCTCCCCCGCGGCACAGGCGGCGGCACTGGCGTCGATGACGGACTGGGGAATATCCTTGGGGTTCTGGAATGCGCCGCTGACGAATATGCCGTTTCGGGACGTGGTCACCGGGGCGAAACTGGATGTTTCGCAGAAATTCCCTTCCGTCAAGTCAATGCCGAGATCCCGGCTCAAATCGATCAATTCGGGAGGCGTTTCCAAACCGATGGAGAGAACCACCATATCAAATGTTTCCGTGATGGGGCTACCGTCTTCCGCGGTGTAACGGAAACTGAGGGAATCATCGTCGGGAACCGTATCGACCGTATGGATGCGCGACCGCACGAACCGGATGCCGTGCTTTTCGCGGGCGTCATCATAATACCGTTCAAAGTCTTTGCCGGTGGTTCGCATATCCATATAAAAGATGGTGCAATCGAGATCCCCTCCCGCATGTTCCTTGGCGATCATGGCCTCCTTGATGGCGTACATACAGCACACGGAGGAGCAGTAAGCGTGATTACACCGGTTGCTGTCCCTGGAACCGACGCATTGCAGCCATGCGATCTTTTTGGGTTCCTTGTGGTCCGAGAGCCTCACCAGATGTCCGCCAAAGGGCCCGGATGCGGAAAGCAGCCTTTCAAATTGCATGGACGTGACCACATTGGGGAGATTGTTTAAGCCGTAGAAGTCCAGATGTGAAGGATCATAGGACGCAAAACCCGGCGCCAGAATTACGGATCCAACGCTGATTTCCTCGGTAACTTCGGAATCCTCATGAATAATGGCCTCGGCCTGACACACATTTTCGCATCCCTTGCATTCCATGGCCCCTGTGATCCTGAGGCAATTTTCAAGATCCCGGGTGGCCTTTAAAGGAACGGCCTGGGGATAGGGAATATATATGGCCTTCCGGTTGGACAACTTCATGTCGAATTCATTGGGAATGACAACGGGGCAAGTGTTGATGCGTTTAATGGCCTGTTCCTTACAGGTATCCATGCACTTCCAGCAACCGGTGCAGTATGCCGAATTGTAAATGGGTTTTTCGCAGTTGCAGATGTCGGCCTGGTCCTGTGAACAGGTAATCCCGATAATGTGCAACCGGTCCGTTTGGATTTCACCTTTTTCCTCCAGCTTCCGGATGGCTCTGACGTCGCAACCCCGAAGGACCGCAGCGATTCGGTTGTCCGGGCGTTTTTTGAGCATCAGGGAAAGGGTTTTGGAAAGCCTGTAAATGGGTTCGGAAACCATTTGATCAAGCTCTTCGCGTTTCCGGAACAAATAGGGGCCAATATGCCCCCATCGGTTCGTCAGCGCCAGGACGCCTGCGTATCCATTTTTAAGCGCGTTTTCAGCTTCCTGTCTGATCCATTCTTCCATTACTGTCTCCCGGGAGGAAACGAAAATCGAATCCGTGTTTACCTAAAAAATAATAAATTCCTAACCTGCCTGGTCTGCGCGGAGGCTGTTGACATAATCGATGATGGCACCCTGTGCGTCTTCCGGAAGGCCCGGGACCAGATCAAAAACCTCCTCCGGAGAAAAAAAACGGACCACGTCCTGCAGTGTTTTAAGGGGAATTCCGGCGGGGCAGGTTTGCTCGCAATCACCACACAAAACGCAGGTGTCCCAGATCTGAAAGGCGCGTATCAGGTGAAACAGAGGATGGACCGGCGGCACCTCGCCGCGCGGCACCCATTTTTCTATTTCGAGGGATCCATGGGTTCCGGGCATTTGAACCGGACAGATATCAACACAACCGTAGCATTTGATGCATCTTCTGAAATGGTCATGCCAGAAGGCTTTTCTTTCCGCCTGACCCATTGCCAGCAGTGTTTGAACAGGCGTTGGGTCGACGATTTCCTGTTTCTGCGCCACAGCCTCGAACCTGTCTCTGACAACCGTGGTGAGTGCATGTTTCACGGGGTTTTCCGCCATACAGGCGTTTACGCAGTCTCCGCACTGGATGCATTTGGACTGGTCAATTTCAATCCGGTCCACCCAAAGGCGACCGTCAATTTCGGTAGCCGGATGGGTTTCATCAATCTGTTGCGTGGCACAGTCGCCGCATCCCGTACATTTATCGACGTCAACGTATCGAGGCTTTTTGTGGATTTGAACCGTCAGGTTCCCCTGTTCCCCTCGAACGCTCTTGACGGTGGTACAGGGGTGGATCTGGATGTTAATATGCCGGCCGACCTCGACCAGCTTGGGAGAAATAATTCACATGGCACAATCGTTGGTGGGAAATGTCTTATCCAACTGGGCCATGGCCCCGCCAATGGAAGGGCTCTTTTCCACCAGGTGAACGAAGTAGCCGGAATCTGCCAGATCCAGTGCGGATTGCATGCCGGCAATCCCGCCTCCCACCACCATTACGGATCCCCTCAATTCTTCGGACATGCAGCATCTCCTTACGAAATTCTCAAATTTATCATCGAATTTTAATACGCATTGCGGATTGAGCTTGTCAATGTTTTTCTGACCTTCTCCCTTTCAGAGGCCAAGAAGCTTGACACTCGAGGTCCTTATTTCCTATTCTGCACCTCTTGAAATTCTGCGATCATAACGTGAGGTTTCTGCTATGGAAATGGAAGATCCGAACCTGGAAATAGAAAAACTGGGTGAATGCCACGTGCCCTCACCCTTGGGCGCCGGCCAATTCGTGGACGACGAAGATCGCGTGCTCTACACCTCTACCCGGAAAGAGGTCGAGGCCTATATTCAAGCCGGAAAGACCCTGCCGAGCTTTGAAATGGCCGGACCCAGGGAGAAAATCTATTTTGATCCGTCAAAACTCAAGTGCGGGATTGTGACCTGCGGCGGTGTCTGCCCCGGCCTGAACGATGTCATCCGGGCCGTTGTGTTGAGCCTTCACTACCATTACCAGGTCAACACGGTTTTCGGATTTCGCTACGGGTACGAGGGGATTTCACCCCAGCACCGGCACGCCCCGTTGGAGTTGAACCCGAGGGTCGTGGCGGATATCCATCAAAAGGGCGGGACCATACTCGGTTCATCCAGAGGCCCTCAAGACGTGGGGGAGATGGTGGATACCCTTGAGCGCATGAATGTGAGACTCCTTTTTACCATCGGCGGCGACGGAACGCTACGGGGAGGGCAGGCCATCAGCGAGGAGATCCGCCGACGGAACCTTAAAATCGGTGTGGTGGGTATTCCCAAGACCATTGACAACGATATTTCCTATATGGACGAGTCCTTTGGGTTCCAGACGGCGGTTTCCATGGCCAGGCCTTCCATCTATTCGGCGCATGTGGAGGCCAAGGGGGCCCGGAACGGCATCGGCCTGGTAAAATTGATGGGCCGGGAATCCGGGTTTATCGCGGCCTATGCGGCCCTTGCCACCAGCGATGTCAATTTTTGCCTGGTACCGGAGGTTCCGTTTACC
>ADZZ01000480.1 GCA_000179315.1 delta proteobacterium NaphS2 | reverse complement strand
AGGTATTGAGGCAACGCAACACGTTTGAAGAGATAGATGAAGTGAAAGGGATGATGAAAGCCAGGATGGCATAAGAGAACCAGTGTGCTCGTTCCCTGCCGAGATTGGTGGAAGAAAAAGCATTTTGTAGAGGCTTTAAGATATCGTTTAGAATAAACATGTTGCCAAGCTCCTTTCCGATGGAATATCAATAAGTTGTTATCGAATCCTATCACGAGATGGAGCGAATTTCAAGGGTAAAAAGTTAAATAACTAGTTGAATTTATTGGCATAAAAATTGAAAAAATTTTCATTTTTCGTGCCAAAATTCTCTGCGCATAATAAAAAAAATGCGCGGAACTGGCTGGAAAAATTGGAAAAGGTTCAAAAACGGTGAAACTTTAGTAAAGATGTCAAAGTCGTTATAAATATCTTCAAAAATGGAATGACTTACAATGCCGGTAGAAAAGAAATTAGATGGATTAGACATAACGAATCTCCTTGTATCTTGGCCGCTAACGAAAACAGAACCAGTTCTGCTAATCGTAACGGAACCGGTGATTGCGCGTTGTTCTGTTGCTTCTGCAGAATAAACTGGAATGTGAGAGGCGGTGTTTTTTGAGAAGAGGTCTTGAAAAGGGTTTTTTTCTTATAGGTTTACAGATAATTGAAAGCCATGTGGCATCATGAGGTTTGAGAGGGTTTAGATCGGCTTAGAAAAATGGATTAGCCGGCATCTGTTTTTCTGAGAGAAGGCCCATCGATATGAACATTGATGCACCGATGGTTGAGGCGATCCAGCAGAGCATCGACCATGTCCTTTGGTTCAAGGAGGGAATACCATTGTTCAGGCTGGAGATTGGTCGTAATAATGGTGGGCCGCCCGGCTTCATATCGCTCTTTCATGAGTTTGAAAAAGGCGTTCATTTGCTCCTTTTTCAGGGTCAGGTATCCCAGTTCATCGAGCAACAGCAGATCATATCGGCACAGGGCATTGAGTAGTTTGGGGGTGGATCGATCGGCGAGAGAGGCATAGAGTTGATCCAGCAAATCCTGAACATTATAAAAACGCCCCCGGTACCCGGCAATAATGGCTTGACGGAGTATGCCGACGGCCAGGCCTGTTTTCCCTACGCCGGTCTTTCCGTGAAATACGATGTTTTCTCTTCGATTGATGAA
>ADZZ01000481.1 GCA_000179315.1 delta proteobacterium NaphS2 | reverse complement strand
GCTGAACATACTCGTTCGTATCGTGGACAAAACACACTTCCCAGTCTTCGGGGCTTTGCCATTCACGGCAACACAGGATGGATCTGAAATAGTCAATGGTCATTCTGGCAAGCATAACACAGTAGTAATGCAACTCCACCTTCTCAGGAGAGGTTCCGATGGGCTTATTGAGATAGTAATTTTCAATCAGATCCTTGATACCTGTCTCAACCGGCCACCTGACGTGGTATGAGTTCAGGATTTTGATCGGGCTGTAGTCGGTATGTGTGCTCCCGAAACACCGTGTTTCCAGAGTCTCCTTGTTTTGTTTGACAATAAATCGAAAACCTTTGCCGGTCTCTGGTAAGATGAAATCACGGCTTGCAATGCGATAGTTTTCTTCGTATCCCGCCATTTTTCTGTTTGATGGTTTCTTCTTTCCACTTTTGATTTTCGGATTCTGCTTCAGGCACATGGTGATGTGGGAATCAGAGCGGACCATGAGGTAAATCAACTGTTTTTCACCGGTATATTCAGAATCCGCATAGATTTCTTCGATCACATCCACATCAATGATTTTGAAGAGATTTTCCTCGCAAAACTTGAATAACGCGGAAGGGGCACGGGACCTGCCTTCGCAGTATGCAATATTGATGATGGTGTTATTCATGCTGTCCCAAATGATTTGGGGTCGGTGGGCATACACCAGATTGCCGTTTTTATCCGGGGACTTGGACAACGCCTTGTCTTCAGGATACCGGCTGTCGCAGGGATCACAATGGTAATCCACGGCAATATGCCTGCCTTCAATAAGATTGAGTTCCCTGGCCCGGCAGGATGCATCATTTCGCAATGCCTGCAGATGTTCAAACCGAAGTTTGTCAAAAGAGTCGTAGAAGCGGCTTTTGCCGGGGTTTAAGGAGAGCCCGGCGCCAATCGCCACGGACCGATCCGAGTTCATGGTATAATCATTGATGGTTGGGAAACCCGCAATAATGCGCAACACATTGACAATGATATTGTTTGTGATATCCGTTGGCCGGAGTTCTCCGGACCGTAAGTGTGCAGTGCTTCCACAACGCCTAATTGATCCAGAAAGGGTGCCGCAATAATAGCGCCGGGATTGCTGATGGATACCTTACGGTGAAACAGGGCCTTGGCAAAACGGGCAAACGACGGGTTCACCTTGAGTCTTGCCTGTTCAATCAAATCGGGAATGCGTGATTTTACCGATTGGCTTGGGTCCGTGTCCTTTCTCTCAACTTTTTCGGGAACAGGAGCGGACAGAACCCCCCGGATAGAAACAGGGCTTTTTATTTTTGCCAACCCCCACCGCTTATAGATTTTTTGAACATTGGCCGTTGAACATTTCAGGTTCAGTTTTTTTATCATTTTGGGCGCGGACAGGGAAGGATCCATGAGCCGTTGTTCAATGATTTGGAGTTCAAGTTCGGCGGAAATCTTTTCTCTGGTTCGGCCCTGCTGTACCAAATCCACCAACCCCCATACGCCATAAACCATATACCGATTTTTAAGCACATAAAAGCGATTGGGAGAAATTCCGAAGCGTGTCAGTACGGGTCGAACCTGCCGTTTCTTGGGGATTTGAGAAAGGGCTTTCATCAGTTCGATCCGTTGTTGCAGATGATCTCGATTGAAGTTTAGAAAGCTTTTCGTCCGACTTTCCGCATCATGCATCGCTTTTTTCTTCGCCCTTTGTCTGGCCGCGGAGTTGAGGATATGCTGAAGCTCCTCGAAATAACGGATATCTTTTTCTTTCATGCGATGCCCATACCCGTGGCACCGTTGAACCAGACGAATGATTTCCAGGTCCCCTCCGGGAAACCCAAGCGCTTCAGAAATCCGTAACGCATGGTTGGATCGTTCATGCGGCCTGGCGCGTTTAATCAAAACAACGAGCTGCTCAAGCCGAGCATCGATTTCCAGAAAAGAAAGTTTCGGCAGAAGACCTAATGCGCCACAATGAACAAAGGATTGTTCCAGTTCTACCAGCTTTCGCCTGCTTATTCCGTGTGATTCAGCAACGGACCGTTGGCTGTCCCGATTCGTCCATAAACGATAGAGCGCCTCATAAGATTTGAAAAAAGGCTCGTCTTCATATTCGAATGGGACAGGTGACTTCGAATTCGCTAATGCGCTTCTCACTCGATGCGGAATTCTCTCGAAATACTTTCTCGTGGACTCCGTAAAAACCATGTTATCCGTATGTCCTAAAAAATATGTTTTTGGAAACCAAATGCGGCATATGTGTAGTATGGAAATAATACACATTATTCTGGTCGATTTCAAGACATTTTCAGGGTTTTTGCAGAAAATATGCATTTTTTGTGGTATTATCGGAAAGCCGTTTAAGACCATGAAATTGGAAATTGTTCATGTCTATTCAGATTGTTATACCGTTTTGTCTCCCTTTCCCGGGGTGCGTCTGGCAGTGATTGAAAGGTGCGTACAATTTCACATATACGGATAAGGCAGAAAAAGCGCGCTTTTTGGAGTACTGATAGTCAAATGTATCAAGAAACGGTCGAGTAAAATCGTTTATCAATACAGTTGGTTAGCTTTTAGATCGGTTCAATTTCCTGAAATGAAGCGCTGTTTTTGGTAATATTTGCGGTTGGTGTTTTGGCTCCCCCACAAGCCTGGAAAAGTCTGATATTGAGTCAACAGCTTCTGTCTCCTTCTCAAACCGGCTTTTCCGCAGAAGAATCCGTTTCATAACATCCTCTTCCATTATTTCAAGATCCGAAAGCAATATTTTGCCGTTCACATCATGCCGAACCACCGGAACGTTTGAGCTGATATAACCGTAACGCAAGCCATATGCGTTGTTTTCATCGAGAAGGATCATTGATGAAGGCAGTTGTGAGGGCCGGTCCATGCCAGACTGTTTCAACAGATGGATCAGATGGTTTTTGCCACTGCTAATGGGCATATCGTCCGGGTCAAAGGATCTTTTGAGCAAGGCATCTTCCGTGTAAAGAAGTTCCAGATTGGGAAACACGCTTAAAATATTCATGTGTACCGCCACGCGAAATCCCGCTTGGTCCAGCCGATCTTTCAGGGCTGCGATACGTCGATAATTTTCACGAACGTCCTTTGCGTCCCGATGGGGAAGATCCAGAATAACCGATATTTCCAGGAAGACGCTTCTATCCAGATATTGAATGACGTTTTCGACGGCCTGTTCAATGTCCTGATATAAATACCCTTTTGAGACATGTTTCAAGGTAAAATCGGAGGTGGATTCCAGTCCGATGAGCAGACAGTTGACATATTTGTTGATAAATTCAATGTACTTCTTGTCCTTTAAAAGCGTTATGCCGGTAAAAATTGTGATGTGGTACTGACTGATCCGTTGAAGGATTTTCTGAACAACGGGCGAATGCGGCCGATAATAGGAGTCAATAAACCGGATGTGTTCGGAATCAAACCCCCGCATGATATCATGGATCGCCTGAACAGCGTCATCGAGCTCTATCCCTTTCAAAAAATCCATCCTTGGCAATTCCTTGTAGGTGCAGAATTTACACTTTCCATACCAACACCAATTATTGAAGCCCAAATGCACAGGGATGTCGGCTTTTCCATGATAATGCGGTCTTAAAAAATCACGGCGGCATTCGTAAACCGTACGGTAGTCGTTCCGGGTAATCCGATCGTCTTTCCAGTTCCTGATGATCTGGTAAACATCGGTTGTAAGATCAACATTGCCGGATACGACAATGAGATTGTCTTGCAGTTTCGGTTTTTGAAGCCCCATATGAAACAAAAATTGCCGGAAAAAATCGGGCGACAGCCCGATATTGACCAGTGGACCACCCAATACGACCTTCTTGTCCTCTTCCAGCAGATTCTTTGCAATCAGCAAATCACAGAAATTAATACATGTTAAAATGATGTGCTCCGCCTCAAAATCCTCCTTGATAAACACATCATAATATCCATGGGCCATAAAGACGTAAAAAACATTGTAGACCATGTATTTCTGTTCCAGGAAGGAGATGACATTGGAAGAAAAACGGGAAACCGCCTTGTCCATCATGCCATCGTACAACGCCTTGTCCCTTTCCGAGGAATAGGTCCTCACAGGAATACGGCTGAACTGGACTTCAAGATTCTTATTGCGAAGAAGGTTTTCCGTCATAATTCGGGTGGACATGGGATAAAAAGGCTTGAACAATGGCGGGTATATATAGGCGACTTTCATCTTTTAGATCATCCTCCAGCCGTTATATCTTTTTGTTGTTTTCGCTGACGATGCCCGAAAGAGCTTTAAAAATCGGCATTTTTGCCAATCCTCTTGCCTTTGCGGTATCCAGAATTTCATTTAAAAACATGAGCCTGGACCAGTCAAAAGGTTTGCTTTTGAGACCCTGCACTTTTTCGACGGTCAGTTCTTCGGCGAAACTGCCGGGAATCTCATGACCCAGAGCTTTGAACGCCAGCATGGTACGCACACATTTATCACACCGGCAGCAGTTGGTATCGGGAAGCGTATCGTATCGGTACTGTCCTTCCCAGCAGACCTTGAGATTTTCGAGGGCTTCAGGCCACGCAAACAACGCTTCCAGCTTCTCCATCCGTTTAAACACCGTATCATGATAGATTTCAAAGCTGCCACTGGAAAGAAGCCTGTCCGTCAAGGGATGGCTTCCCCATGGCCGCAGATGAAGGTAGGAATGACTGCTACCCAAAAGACAACCGCCCCACATGGTGCGAAAAAGGGACGCGACGGATGCCACGACACAGGCATGACTCATCCAGAATCGTTTGATGGAAAGGAGATATTTTAAATTGGTTCGCACATTCAAAAATGTCAAATGGGGATAGGAAGCAAAAAGCTTTCGATTTCTTTTAACGACATTTCTACATTCTTTATCGTAATCGATATTCACATCAAAACCTTCAATATACAGTACGGCATCCACGTCAAAAAGTTTCCTTTTGAGGGGGCCTTTTCTCACCACATGATTCAGGGCGCTGAAAGCGCCATCCACACCGCCCGAAAAACTCAAAATGATTTTGTGGTTGCACCTTGTTCCTTCAGTCTCCACATCGGCCACAATATCGATGGGGTGATGGTATTTATCCGGAAACCATGTGCTGAAGATAATCTGAAACTCTTCCAGATTGTCCAGCAAAGAAGCGGAAACCGGACCATGGACCCGCAGTGTCGCCCTGTCCTCCATGGCTTTCAATAAGGCGGCCGTAACAAACGGATCCATCAGATCACAGGAAACATACGGGTATTGGTCGTTCGGAATCGAATACCACAATGTCAGATCTTCATCATAAGAACGCTTGAAATCAACATTAATTCGCATCCGCCCGTTTTCATCACCTCTTTCGACCGGGCCCAAACAAAGATCCAATTGACGCATGTGTCCCCCTTTTTTAGGACGTTTTGGCATGATGCCAAACCAAACAGCACTCAGTTGTTTTTATTGTCCGGCAGAACTGAATCAAAAATCAAAAGTCCCGGGTATTGGAGGGGCTGAATGGATGGTGTGCCTATTTTTCATAGCTTTGCAGCTTTTCATGGAGATCGCGCATTCGACCGCTGAGCGCCTTGCAGATGTGAAGGGCGATCTGTGGATATTCTCGCACAATTTCGGTGAATTCCTGTTTGTGCAGCACCAGGAATCGGGAGTCTTCCGAGGCTTTGATGGAAGCCGAACGCAAGGCATCTTCAACAAGCGCCATTTCCCCGAAATAATCGCCGACGCCAATGCGGGCCAGCTCTATCTCACGAGAATTTTCAGCACCCACACCTTTGAGCACGGAAACCGTTCCGTTAATAATGAGGAACATGGTTTCTCCGGCTTCGCCCTCCTTTATGACAAATTCATCCTTTGCACATTCGAGCTCTTCCGTCACCGATGCGATGGCAGCCAGTTCGCTCACGGAAAGCCCTTCAAATATGTTGATCCCCTTCAGCCGCAGGATTTTGTCGGGAATTGTGATTTCCGTTTCCATACCCTCCTCCATGTTGTCTGAAGCATCATTCCGGACATTTCTGACCTTCAAGGCCATTTGACGAACATATGAATTTTCCGATTCAGCCAGATGCTTCAAAATTCCCTCATTCAGAATATCGCTTTTACGATCCAGCAGCAAGAACAAGGTTAAAACCAGGGTGACCCAATCATCCTTCTGCAGAAGATGGGAGCAAAACGCATGCTGATCACCTTCAAACCGAGGCAGCTTGAATTTTTTTCGGCCCACCGCCAATGCTTCTTTATTATGCTGGCTCTCCAGGAGCGGCAGCATGATGCTGGAAAGGGACTTGTCCATGGAATCATCCAGAGCTTCCAGGCTGTTGGACCTTGCCCGTTTATCCGACGAAAAAATACCGCGCCAGATAATCCGCATCTGTCCCGTACGGTCTTCCGTAGCCAGCACGCGAAGGATGGTTTCAAGCTCCACCTGGATTTTCTCGTTCAGATGACTTACCAAGAGTTCCTTTCCCGGGCTTTCAGGGAAGTCGCTCAACCCTTCAATCTCCAAAAGATGATTATAGCACGCCTCCAGTTGGGAGCGTGCAAAACGATAAAGTTCGAGGTCTTTGATGTTCAATGATTCCAACAGACTGAATATACCTTCACGAACACGCCGTCTGGGTATGTTCAAGGACTCTACAAGCACCATCGGGTTCTGATGTGTTGCATTCAGCATCTTTTCCTTTGCCAGATCGTGGATTTCCTCTGAAACATCACCCATAAGGTTAACGGCCATTCTGAGGGCATCGTCGTCATTGAGTTCAAAGGCCTTGAGCGCCGCCAGACGAACCTGTTCTGCGGAGTGGGTCAGGTATTTCACAACCAGACTGTTGGGGGCATCCATTTTTAAGCTTCGAAGTGCGTCCAACAGATGTCGAATAATATCTTCATTTTCAGGAGCCTTTAGCATCTCCTTCAACTTCGGAATATAACTTTCGTCTTCGGTCTTTCCGGAAGCAATGATACCGGCGCGCCTTTCCGCCAGGTCCCGGGAATTCAACCACTCATCAATCACCTTCCTGTAATCTTCCGGGGATGCTTTGTACAAACCGACCACCGCATAGGCTCTCACATCGGGGCTTTGGATGGTCTCGAAAACTCCCCCACAAAAGTCACGGGCGGCTTTAACCCTTAAACGATTGGCGGCTTTAACCGCGGCAATGGTGAGATCCCTTTTTTCAGGATCAACCAGTTCCTTAAACTTGCCCACGGCGGCATCACCCGCTTCGGGAGAAAGCATGGCCAGCAATTCTATTTTTGTTTTGTCATCGTTATCGTCAAGAACCTTCAGAATGTGCCCATCCAGGTTTTCCACATTCTGGGCTTTGAGTATTTGCGCGTGCCACAAGCAGTCCTCTCCCTTGGAAGTCAGAAACGTCTCCACAAGTCTGTTCTGGATGCTCTTATCCGCAAAAACGCTGTCGGCATCCTTTTCCTCGAGGCTTTTGAGATCCAACATGTTCTTGCTGATCAGGTCCAGTAAAATACGGGGGTAACTTTTTTTGAGAACAAAGGTGGTCATGATCCATGCACCCACAAAAATCATGGCGGCAATGGAAAGATACCGCGGTGGATAGAGGCCCTCCGATATCATAATAATTCCCGACCCGATTAAAATGCCCACGCGGACCACGGTTCCCCGCAAAAAAGGTCGGATCACGGCCCGGTAAGATACGGGAAAAAGGCCCATGAGAATGGCACGAGCCGGATTGTTCATGGTGGTTCGTAATATGTTGGTGGAAATCCTGGCATACATGGCGGAAAAAATGTCGAATCGCAGCAGAAAGGCCAAAAAGGCGATCATGTAGTTGACAGGGTGAAACATCAGAACCACCGGCAGGCCCAGGCGACCATACACCCGGCCCACAAAGAGCAGAATGATGAGACTCACGATATTCATGCAACCACGGAAATAGCCGAAAAAACTGAGCATGCCGTTCTGGGTGGCAAATGTCTGGTTGACTGAATAGGCGAACTGGTAATTCATTATGGGGATAACCATGTTCGGCAGGAGTGTCAGCAGAATCAGAACCTTAACCAGGGTGGATTTCTTCATGAGCGGCAGAACATTTTTGAAATCCTCCACAACATTGGTCTTTTTCTTGCTCTTTTTTCCTTTCTTGTCGGAAACCAGCAACGTGGGAAACTGTTTGCCCATTCGTCTAACCATCAAAGCACCCACGCTGGTGGTGATCAAATAGGCAAACATCAGGTTGTCCATGGTGATGGCCTTGGCCAGCGGCGGTGTGGCAAAGCTGCCGATGATGCCCCCGACCACCCCACCTGCGGTAATCAGCGGAAAGAGGCGTTTGGACTGTCGTGTGTTGAAAAGATCATTGGCCAGATTCCAGAAAATAAGCGCCAGAAGAACCTCGTACTGGGCTTTCAGGATATAGAGAACCGGGTAAATGAGATCAAAGCCAAGTGGCACCACAAATCGAAGGGCCGCAACGGACACCCCACAGAACAGAAGGGTATTGCCCAGCATGCGGCTTCCCGGAATCTTCGCCATGATCCCGGTCAAAAACCCCATGATGAAAAAAGTGGAGATGGAATTGACCACGTTGACGATGGGCAGGTATTCAACGCCGTAACGTTTGAGGAATGCGGTTTCCGCAAAGTTATTAAAAAGAATACTGGACGTCCGGATCAGGAAGAGAAGGAGAACCACCCAGAAAAAAAGCGAAATCTCGTCTTCATAGACCTTAAGCCATTTTCCCAGGATTTTGAGCATCAATTCGCCTCGACAACAGAATGTTAAGGAAGTTTATAACTACCGCGCAGCCCATTGAGAGTCAAGAATATTTCTGACGCAGCCCCAGGCCCTGCAATTCAGAATACCCCGTTTTTATGAATCCTTTTAGCGCTCTAAATACGCTTCAGCCTTTTTCTGCCCCAGCGCCACCGCTTTTTTGAAATCGGCAAAGGCCCTGTTTTCTTGACCCAGCGCCAGATACGACAGTCCTCGATTGAAATACACGTCCCCGTCTTCGGGATCAATTTCAAGGGCTTTATGGTAATCCTGAACCGCAAGATGATATTTTTTCAAAGCGTAGTAGACATTTCCCCGGTTGCAATAGGCATCTTCAAAAGCAGGGTTTAACCCAATGACCGTCTGAAAATCCTGAATCGCCATATTGTATTGTTTCTTCCGGGCGTAAACAACGCCCCGGTTGTAGTAAGCCTCTGCATTTTCCGAATCGATGTTTATGGCTTGGGTAAAATCCTTCAGCGCCTGGTCGAAGTTCTCTTTCGAGGCATATAAACAGGCTCTGTTGTAGTAAGCGATGCTGTTTTTCGGATTGTCCTGAATGAGAAGATCGATTTTCCTGAGTTGGTTTTCAAAATCCTCATTGACTGCCTGCGGTTTTTCCGGCTGTATTTTTTTCGGTTTCGATGGTTTAAGCGCCGATTCTTTCCCGGCAGGCTTGGGCTTTTCCGCCCTTTGAACAATTTCGCCTGGCGACGTCCCCGGTTTGCTCATCACAATTTTTGATTTTAAAACCGCTGTTTTTTGAACCGACCCTTTGGAGAACGCCTGCATGTGAAACTTGATCTCTTCCAAGATGAGAAATCCCATGGAAGCAACAAGAAGAAGACCCATCAAAAAGGTAATCAAAACGGCTCGCCAACTGGTATGAACAGGCGGAAAATGATCTGTCAATTCCGGGTCGCCCACCGCCACACCGCCCATTTGCCATCGATACAGCATGCAGAGGGCCCAGGGTGTAAACAGCCCGAGGGTAAGGCTATTCAATATCCAGGTGATCAAACAAATTTTAATGTATGCGCCCAGACCGGCGCCGAAAGAGGCAGGCTTGCCGCCGTACAAGGTATGTTCTTCCTTCCAGGCGTGAAAACGGTACATCCCCACCGGATAATAAAAACCGAAAGTGAGCATGGGCAGCAAAATCAGCTGGAAGAGGTAAAACACAAAGAGTCCACCGCCCGTGCCTGAAAACCGGCTAGGAACACCGCCCACCAGCGTATGGTCGGCCTTCCATCGAAAAATTCGACAAAACGCCCAGGGACCGTACAAGCCCA
Organism: delta proteobacterium NaphS2; assembly: GCA_000179315.1. GTDB lineage: Bacteria > Desulfobacterota > DSM-4660 > Desulfatiglandales > Desulfatiglandaceae > NaphS2. The sequence goes on along the minus strand of ADZZ01000481.1, from coordinate 1,931 downwards.
GCGTAACAATGGTCAGCAGGCTGCTGACCAACAGGAGCCCGAAAAGTTCTCCCCCACTCCCTGAAAACTCGGTTTCCTTGCCTTGAATGGCGGTGTGGGATGCCTTCAGTCTGAATAGCCGAACCAAGGCCCAGGGAAGATAAATTCCCAATGAAAAGAGACTGAACAATCCCAGGTGAAACATCACGGTGCTGAAATACTGACCGCCGGTTGCCCTGAATTCACAATTTCCCTTTGGCATCACCCACCCCTTTCCGCATAAATTCACAACCGTTTGAGGTTCACATTCTAAGAGAGGCTAAACGGACGAACATGAACCCCTATAAATAATCTTCTCTTACAGGCGAAAAAACCTCCACGACCACCGAATCGTTAATGGCGGTTGCGCGATGGGGTACATGTTCCGGTATGCTCCAACTATCTCCGGGTTCCGCGTCGAAGCGCTGATCTTCCATGATAAGCGTCAACTTTCCCGAAACCAGGTATCCCGTCTGCTCGTGGGGATGGCTGTGTTCGGGAATTTCGCTTCCGCCATCAATCATAAATTCGCACATATGGGTTTTTTCACCATAAGTGAGACTCTTTAACTTTACACCTTTTACAGGGCTGGAATAGCCTTCAAATGTTTTCTTGTAAAACATGTCCCTTCCTTTCATCCATTTTTCAAAAATTTCGCTGCCGATGAGGGCTCTAATGAGTTTTATATCCGGCGGCGGAAGTTTCAAATCCGTCAGTTCGGAAAGTGCCACCCATCGGAATTCTTGGCATTCCAAAGCCTTGGGTTCTCCTCTCAGCCAGGTGCAGCAAAAACCGTAGAGGGCTATCCGTTTTTTGGCGTAGTCATGCAGAACAGGCGTAAGGCCCGGCCCAACGATCACCCTGATCCCCAACTCTTCCAGGAGTTCCCTTTCAAGGCATTCTGAAAGGCTCTCCCCCTTTTCCTGTTTGCCGCCGGGAAACTCCCAGAAGCCTTCCAGATGGGATCCTTTCCGTCTTTTTGAAACGAGAAGCTTTCCGTTTTTGCGGACCAGCCCTGCCGTTACACGGTAGCTCGGCCTTGCGCCATCATTTCTCACTCTCTCCACCCACCCCCTGGAGCCGCAACCTCAAATAGGCTTCCGATGCTTCAGGATGCTCAGGAGAAAGCTCGAGCACCCGCCCATAGGCTTTGATGGCTTTTGGGATCAGGTTTTTCTTTTCGCTGAGTCTTGCCAGCTGCAGCCACAGTTCCAAGTCGTCAGGTTTCCGTTCCAGGATTTTTTCCATCTCGGTGATCGCAAGCAATTCTTTTCCGGTCTTAAGGTAAGCGAAAATCAGGTACTCCCTCAAAACCGTATTTTCGGGATCAGACTTTAATCCCTTTTTCATAATGTCTATAATGGCGCCATAGTTCTTCCTGGCCACCAGGATTTCAAACAATTCATTCAGCAGTGGCGCCGCCTGACTTTTTGGGTCCTTTAAAAGCTTTTTGATGATCCCGATCCCCAAATCCACTTTTCCGGCCTTCAAATATGCCGTTGCCAGATATTCGTTGAGATGAATCTGATCCGGATGATTCTTCAATCCGCTCTTTAAAACAGAAATCAATTGATCATATTCACCCTTCTTTTTCAAATATTCAAACACAAAATCATAGGGCTCTATACTATCCGGCTTAAGATCCAGTAGAAGCAGTGCTTTTTCGTAGGCGGCAGAAGCATTATTCTCTTTTCGATAAATATCAAAAAGGATTTCCTGAACCGTGACATCTTCAGGGTGATTCTTGGCATAGTTCTCAAAGTAGGGAAGGGCACGCTTGAGGTTCCCATCTTCGTATTCCAGAACGCCCAGGTTGTAACTTACGGCTTCATTTGCAGGGTCCAGTGAAAGCATCTTCTCATATACCTTCCTGAGTTCCGTGTTATTCCCCTGTCGCTCCAGAATATTGGCCA
>ADZZ01000482.1 GCA_000179315.1 delta proteobacterium NaphS2 | reverse complement strand
GTTTTCCACAATTGATGGGGACTGTTTATGCCCGTTTGATGGGGTAAAAGGCTTCCGTTCGCCAATTTTTTTATAAGAATGGAGGTTTTAGATGGCAGAAAACGAACTACAAGAGCAGGTGGCGCTATTTCGCTACGGGATTATCGCGGATTTTGTTCATTTGCCGCCCGGATCAAGAGGGCTTTACGCTCAGATCAGGAAGAAAGCAGGGCAGGAATATGTTATTCCCGGCTCCAGACGCACCCGTGTGGCTGAAGAGACGATCCGTTCATGGTTGAAAAAATACCGCAAGGGCGGTTTTGACGCCCTACTGCCCAAAGAGCGCACGGACAAGGGGGAAACGAGAAAGCTGCCCCTTGAGATTTCGGATTTACTTCTTGAGGCCAAAGAAAAAGAACCGGAACTAACCGTTCCGCTGTTAATCAAGAAAGTCAGAGCATCCGGCAACATTCCCGATGATGTTCGGATGCCCAGATCCACCGTGTATAAACTGCTGGCACGCCACGGGTTAACCCGAAAGATTACATCACCTGATAGAGACCATCGTCGCTTCGCCTACCTCAATGCCGGGGATTTGTTCATGAGTGATGTCATGTACGGTCCGGCGGTCAGGAAAAATGACGGCAGGAAACGAAAAACCTATCTCATCGCTTTTATTGATGATGCGACCCGGGTGATCCCCTATGCCGCTTTTGCCCATTCGGAAAATACCGCTGCCTTCATGGAGGTGTTGAAACAAGCCGTTTTAAGGCGAGGTATCCCCATGCGGCTTTTTGTGGATAACGGATCAGCTTTCCGGTCACAGCATTTATCCCTGGTCTGCGCAAAACTCGGCATAACCCTGATTCACGCCAGACCCTACCATGCAGCGGCCAAGGGAAAAATCGAGAGATGGTTCAGAACGGTACGATTGCAGTTTCTCCCGATGCTTTCGGAAAAACATATGTTGAATCTGAAAGCGATCAACAGAGCACTTTGGACCTATATCGAAACAGAGTACCACCGTTCGCCCCATCGGAGTCTCTGCGAAACGCCCCTTGATCGCTGGGCCAGAGTGGGTGAGAAGGTCCGATATCCCGAACCGGGCGATGACCTGGACGACCTTTTCCTTTTTGAATCAAAACGCAAAGTGCAGAAAGACCGTACCGTAAGTCTGAACGGTATGGCCTATGAAATTGACGCTTCCCTGGTGGGAGAGACCGTAACACTCCGCTACAACCCTTCCGAGCAGGGCAAAGAGATAAAGGTCTGTCACAACGGCCGTTTCGTCCAAAAGGCGAAACTGGTGGACACCTACGCCAATTGCTTTGTGAAACGTGATCGCCCGTCTAAAACCATTGAAGCACTTGATCCTGAAAAGGCCGTCGATCATAAGCGGGAAAGCAGACCCAAACAACCTGTTAACTTCAGCAGGATCTCCGAAGCCGAAAAGGGGGATGGCTATGTATAAAAAGGTCTATGGGCTGACCCACTACCCTTTTGAAAAAGATCTGGAACCGGACAAACTGTTTGGTTCAAAAGCTGCTGATGAGCTTGAAGCCCGGCTCCATTATCTGTTGAAGCTGCGCGGTATCGGGCTTGTCACCGGAGAAGTGGGCAGCGGGAAAACCAGTATCTGCCGAAAGATGGCCGCTTCTCTGAATACGGGTCTGTACCGGGTGTTTTACGTTCCTCTGACCACCGGCAATGTAACGGATATCTACAAATCCATTGCCTGGGAAATGGGGCTAACCACGGAACGGAGCCTGGCAGCCCTTTATCGTTCCATCCATATGGAGGTCAACCGACTCTGTCTGGAATCCAAAATCAGGCCAGTGCTGATTATTGATGAAGCGCAATACTTGAGAAACGAGGTCCTCGAAAACCTCAGGCTGCTGACAAACTATGAGATGGACTCACAAAATCGTCTCTGCATGATATTTGTTGGCCAGGCCGAGTTGAGGCGACGGCTTTCACTGTCCGTCCATGAGCCTTTGGCTCAAAGGCTTGTGGTGCGTTATCACATATCCGGTTTTGCAAAAGAGGAGTTGCTCCCTTATCTGAAACACCGGCTTGAGTTGGCCGGAACCCAGATGGATCTTTTTGAACAGCCGGCTCTTGAAGCGCTTTTTCAGGCGACAAACGGTCTGCCACGCAAAATCAATCTGCTGGCACACCTCTCATTGAATGTGGCGGCACTGCAGAATGCCCAGCTTGTATCGGCTGAACATATTCTTACCGCAGTGGAGGAAACGGGATAGTGCTAAACCTGCATAATCAGATTCGGTGAAACAGAGGCGAGCTCTGCTGAGGAGCAACTCGCCAAGGGATAGCCGGATAGGCGACGACGAAATATCGTCATCGGGAGGGGAGTCTTCGGGCTCCCCTTTTTTATGTGATATTTCCGAGGAGCCTTCATGCCTAAAAAAACCTCGGGGTTTGGGGCAGAGCCCCAAGGGTTTTCTCGAAACAGCACCCCGATCAGAAGATAGGCAGTCCGTCACGCATCGCCTTGCAACGATAAATCAATCAGGCAAAAACAAAATATTCTTCGTGCTTTATTGTGGACAATATCCGGTGGGATAATGTGAACGGCAACAGCAGGGCGAAAGAGAGGGACCATGGGAATCCTCGCACAGTGTCCGGTGTGTAAGACCCGGCAATCAATCAAAAATAAGGCCTGCAGAAAATGCGGTGATGACCTGGACAAAGCCAAATCAGGGAAACGGCTGATGTACTGGATCAGCTACCGGCTGCCCAGTGGGAAGCAAAAACAGGAGCCTGTGGGAGCATCCATCGATGATGCCAGGGCCGCAGACGGCAAAAAGAAAATCCTGAAGAAGGAAGGGAAGTTGTTCGATATCAGGGACGATACAAAAATGACTTTCAATGAGCTGACATCCTGGTACCTGGGACTCGAAAAAGTCAAAGCATTGGCATCGTACCATACCATCAAGATTTCAATCGAAAAATTTAATGCCGTTTTCGGGGGAATGATAGTCGCAAAGATCACGCCTGCGGATTTGGAAAACTACCAGGCAAAAAGGGCAAAGGCAGGTAAGGCCCCTGCTACCATCGATCATGAGATCGGAAAAACAAAGACTATGATACTCAAGGCGTTCGATAACGGAAAGATCAGTGGTGAAACGTTACGAACATTTAAGAAGATAAAGAAGACGCTCAAGAAAGGGGCTGATGTCAGGGACAGGATATTAACCCATGATGAATTCTCCCGTTTGTGCGAAAACTCCACTCAGCATATCTGCGGAATGTTGACAATGGGGTATTACACGGGAATGCGCCGCGGGGAGATCCTTAAACTCACATGGGATAAGGTGGACATGAAAAATCGTACTATCAATCTTGAGGCTGCTGACACGAAAGACCGGGAAAGAAGGACAATCCCGATCTACGATGAACTCTTCAAAATGTTAAAAAATGTTACCCGGCATATCAATGACAAACATGTTTTTCTTTTCCGTGGGAAACCCGTTTCCGACATCCGGACCGGGCTTGTGAAAGCATGTAAGAAGGCTGGCATCACTTACGGCCGTTTTGAGAAAGGCGGTTTTATTTTTCATGATCTCCGGCACACCTTCAACACGAATATGCGAAAAGCGGGGGTGCCCGAATCCGTTATAATGGCTATTACAGGACATTCGACCAGGGAAATGTTTGATAGATACGATACGGTTGATCTAGATGACACTCGGCAGGCTCTTCAAGCCCTTGAGGTATTTTTCCGAAATGTTACCCAAAACGTTACCCTTAACGAAAAACAGGCTACTTGAAAAAGTGGCCTGTTTGATGTAACCATTTGATTTAATTGATGGTGCCGAAGGCGGGACTTGAACCCGCACGGGCGTGGCCCACTACCCCCTCAAGATAGCGTGTCTACCAGGTTCCACCACTTCGGCACAATAAAACGGCTTATTGCTTGTCTTGTGTACTATCGGCTGCCGGTGCTGCCGCGCCGGGAGCCTGGGAAGTCTGCTCAACCGGATTGACATCCTGCATAATCGAAGCCTTGCTGCCTTTGCCGATAAAAAAAGACAACCCCAGTGAGGTCAACATAAATACAATCGCAACACCAGTGGTCACTTTGTGCAACAAGGAGGTGGCGCCAGTGCTTCCGAAGACCGTCTGGCTTGATCCTCCGAAAGCGGCGCCCATTCCGGCGCCTTTTCCTTTCTGAAGGAGAACGATTAAAATAAGCGCCACGCATACGCAGACATGCAATATAATCAAAACGGCAAACATCCAAAGCCCTCTTTCTTTAAAAACGTTAAGGGTTAAAACGATTAATCGTGGAGGTATAATTCATTACATTTGTTTTTGCAACAAAAAATTTAATTTCTATGCCTCCCGGTAGCGGACAAGGCTGACAAACGAATCACCTTTAAGGCTTGCACCGCCTACCAAGGCTCCGTCAATATCAGGTTCCGCCATCAGGGCTTTAACATTATCGGGTTTTACGCTTCCACCATAAAGAATGCGAACCTGGGCTGCGGTTCCCGTATTAAAAGTGTTCTCGATCCATTGCCGAATAAACCGATGCACCTCTTCAGCCTGTTCGGGGGATGCCGTCTTTCCGGTGCCGATGGCCCAGACCGGTTCATAGGCCAGAATGGTTGTCGTCGGCATCATTTGATCCGCTTTGCAATTATCCAGTGACAAATCCAGCTGTTCTTTAATGACATCGAATGTCCGTTCAGCCTCCCTTTCTTCAAGGGTCTCACCCACACAGACGATGGGGACCAACCCTAAAAAGGAGGCTGCTTTGACTTTGAGATTCACCACTTCACTGGTTTCGCCAAAAAGCGTTCGCCTCTCCGAATGGCCCAGTATGACGTGGGTGCAACCGGACTGCTGAAGCATCCTTCCTGAAATCTCTCCCGTGTAGGCCCCACTCATTTCCCAGTGCATGTTCTGTGCAGCAAGGAAAATCCTGGATTCATCAATGGCGCCCCCAACAGCCGCAAGATGTGTAAACGGCGGTGCCACCAGCACCTCCACGTTTGATGTATCCCCGATGCCGGAACCAATGGTTTGAGCAAGCGCCACAGCTTCGTCAAGACTCAGGTTCATTTTCCAATTGCCAGCAATCATAGGTGTTCTTTCAAACATTTTTGCGCATCCTTCCCTGAAATTTCTCTGAAAAGCCTTGTTATTGTATTTCCTGTAATTGAATACGGACCCTGCGGTCTATTGACCGGCCATGTAAAGTGCCAGATCAATCATCCGGTTTGAATATCCGAACTCATTGTCGTACCAGGACAAAATCTTCAGCATGTCACCGATTACCATGGTGGAAGGCCCGTCCACAGTTGATGAAACGGATGTGCCATTGAGATCAATGGAAACCAGCGGTTCGTGTGAAAAAGCGAGAATCCCTTTGAGAGCGCCTTTTGAAGCAGCCTCCATGGCCTGATTGACTTCATCGGCGGTTGCCGGTTTCGTCAAATGGACCACAAGATCAACAACGGAAACATTGGGCGTGGGAACACGGATGGCCATGCCATTCAATTTTCCTTCCAACTGGGATAGAACAAGTGCAACCGCTTTTGCCGCGCCGGTCGTCGTAGGGATCATGGAAAGCCCGGCGGCACGTGCCCGCCTCAGATCCTTATGGGGAAAATCGAGCAATCTTTGATCTCCGGTATAGGCATGTGTGGTGGTCATGAGACCTTTTTCGATGCCGAAATGGTCCAGTAAAACTTTGCACACCGGTGCCAGACAGTTGGTTGTACAAGACGCATTGGAAACAATATGATGGTCGTCAGGATTATACTCCTGCTCGTTTACGCCCATAACCAACGTAATATCGGGAGACTTGGCGGGAGCCGAGATAATCACCTTTTCAGCGCCGGCATCCAGATGGCCGGAAGCACTTTCCCGATCCCTGAAAAGTCCGGTACATTCAAAGACCGTTTGAACCCCCAGTTCACCCCAGGGAAGTCTTGAGGGGTCCTTCTCGGAAAATACTTTGATCTCTTTTCCGTTGATGATCAGAAAACCCTCCCCACTGGATATATCCGCCCCGAATGCTCCGTGAACGGAATCATATTTCAGCAAATGCGCCAGGGTTTTTGTGTCCGTCAGGTCATTAACTGCAACCAGTTCAATCTCAGGATTATTGAAACCAACCCTGAAAACCATCCTTCCAATGCGGCCGAAACCGTTAACAGCCACCTTTAAGGTCATTGTATTCCTCCTTCTTCAATACATAACTGCCACAGACGTAAAAAATGAGAGATATCTGACTGCAAAGCCAAAAAGTCAGTTTGCTTTTAAAAGTTTCCCGGCAAGAGCGATGCTTCGCTTCCCGGCTTGTTCCGCCCGTTCCCCCAATTCGCTCAAATTCAGACGGTCGCGATCCATTGCAACCGCCATGACCATTGGTAGGTTCACGCCGGTCAGCACTTCAAGCATTTCATCTTCCAGAAACGAAAGGCTGAGATTGGACGGCGTACCACCAAACATATCCGTCAAGACAAGAACCCCCTGGCCCGTGTCAAGGGACTTAATTTTCTTCGATATATCCTTCAGGATTTCCTTGCTTTCAGTCGTCTGGGTGACGGCAATGGCGTCGGCAGCTTCCAGTTTTCCCACAATCAGTTCGGCAGCATTCAAGAATTCCCGTCCCAGGTTACAATGTGAAATAATCAGTAATCCGACCATGGCTGCATCACCCCTCGTCGTTTTTGCGTAAGATCCGTGCCTGAAAATCAAAAAAGCCAAACCCACCCCAAGGATCCGAACCACACGTTTTTTAAACAAAAAAACTCATTTATCCTTCCTTCTCAAACACAATGCTCGTTCGTTAACAGGGCTTCAGGCATTTCCGTCAGTTTGAATGATTGTCTGGTAAATCTCTTCTCGGGATTGGACCTGCATTAATGCTTTTCTGAAGGTACTGCTTTTCAAAATCCTCGCAATTTTGGTCAAAACCTGCAGATGAACACCGGAGGAATTTTCCGGAGCCAGCAGGAGAAAAAAAAGAAAAGCCGGCTGGCCGTCCATGGAATCAAAATCAAGGCCCTTTTTACTCCTGCCAAAGGATACAATGGGCATCTTTACAGAGCTCAGTTTCCCATGGGGTATGGCAACGCCGTCACCGATCCCCGTGCTCCCCAAATGCTCCCGTTCGATCAATACTTTTACAAGGGCATCTTTGTCAATATTGGTGTCGTAGCTTGTAATCACTTCGGCAAGCTCTCCCAAAACAGACTGTTTGTCTTTTGCTTTGAGTTCGGGGATTATGTTTTCTATCGCTAAAATTTCAGAAAGTTTCATGTCATAAACCAAAAAAATCACCGTTGAGCATAAAGTCCGATCAGCCTGCAGGCTCAATCAGACGAAAATTTCCATCGCCTTTTCTGTATATCACGTTTATCTCTCGCGATTTCGCGTTCCTGAACACCAGAAATTCCTGTCGCATCAGCCCCAATTGCATGGCAGCTTCCTCGGGGTCCATGGGCTTTGCGACCATCTTTTCCACCTCGATGGAGAAGTCATCCGCAGACATTTCAGCTGATTCTGCAAGCTCTTCGTCCAGGACCGCATCCAGTGCGTTTTCCCCGGCTTTTGCACCATCACTGCGGTGTCTTCTGGTTTTATCAAGATGTTTCTTAACCTGGTTTTCAACCTTATCCATGACCTGGTCAATGGCCGAATACATGTCTCCCGTTTCTTCAACCGCCTTGATTCGGGTGCCATTCAGGCTAAGCGTCACATCGGCGATATGCCTGAATTTTTCCACGCTCAGAACAATGTGTGCATCCAAGGGCACATCAAGATACTTCTTGATTTTTGAAATTTTTTCTTCTGCGTAAGTCTTCAAACTTTCGATGGGATCCGTGTGCCTGAATGTTACTGTTATGTCCATAAAATTACCTCCGGATATCTAGGTGTAGACAATAAAATCAACCTCTCCGGCAATCTAATATATCGCCAAATGGCGCTGATACGGCTCAATTGATTTGAACCTCTTTCCGCTTTCTGGATGGCAAAATGCCCATTGCCTCTCGATACTTTGCAACCGTTCGACGGGCAATATCTATGTTGAGTTCCCGCATTTTCATTTCAATCCCCTTGTCACTGAGGGGCTTGGTCTTGTCTTCCGCTTTGATGATTTTGCGAATCTGTTCCTTAACGCTTTCCGACGCCAGCGCATCCCCGTCCATCCGGCTAATGGAGCTGTTGAAAAAAAACTTCAATTCATAGAGTCCCTGCGGCGTGTGAACGTACTTGTTGGTGGTCACCCGGCTGACTGTCGACTCATGCATTTCAATGTCTTCCGCCACATCCCTCAATACCAACGGTCTGAGACAAGCGATCCCTTTGTCAAGGAATTCTTTCTGAAATTTTACAATGCTTTCGGTCACCCGGTACAATGTCCGTTGGCGTTGATGAATACTTTTGATCAACCATGCAGCCGATCGCATTTTTTCCTGAATGTAGGCTTTGGTGTCATGCGATACCTGACCTCTGTTTTTCAAAATCCGTTTGTAATAGGCATTAATTCTTAATTTCGGAAGACCGTCCTCATTCTGAATGATTTCATATCCGTCCCCCATTTTGACCACGTAAATGTCGGGGACCACATAAATGGTTTCCTCGGCCGAATAGACCCTTCCCGGTCTGGGATCAAGCTCTTGAATGGTGGATACCGCAACCATTATTTCCTGAATGGAAACGCCAAGCTGTTCAGCAATACGTTTGTAGCGTTTCTCTTCCAGATCCTTGAGATAATCACGAATGATTTTCTCAACCAGCGTCCCGCCAAGACCCTGGAATAAAACCTGTATCAAGAGACATTCCCTTGTGTCCCTGGCTGCCACCCCCACGGGATCAAAATTCTGAATTAACGCCAGAACCGCACCAACCTCTTTCACCGGATGGTTCGTAGATTCGGCCAGTTCCTCCAAGGACACCTCCAAGTAACCGTCATCATTCAGGTTACCGATAATATGGGCACCAATGTCCCTTTTTTCGTCTTCCACACTGCTCATATTCAATTGCCAGAGCAGATGGGAAGATAGATCCGTTTTGGAGGCTGTAAAATTTTCAAAGGAAGGCGCATCTTTCTCTTCATAGTGTCTCTCGGAAAAGCGCTCGGAATAACCGCTGTTATACTCCGAAAGATAGTTTTCCCAATCGACATCATCCCTTGCCCGCTCCTCCACGGTCACTTCCTGGAGCGAAGAAGCATCCGATTCCCCGCCGGAATCATTTTCCGGAGAATTTTCAGTCTTCTTTTCACGGGATTCCTGTAATGACTGTTCCGATTCTTCTTTCTTATCGCCAGCGCCGTCATCCCCATCAACTTCACCCTGGCTCATTTCCTCCAGGATGGGGTTTTCCTCCATTTCCTGAGAAACGGTTTCGAGGAGTTCAAGTCTGGAGAGTTGCAGAAGCTTGATAGCCTGCTGCAGCTGCGGGGTCATTACCAACTGCTGGGTAAGCCCTAAAGATTGTCTGAGTTCTAACGCCATAGTAAATACAACAATGCCATAAAACCGATTAGAGGTTGAAATTCTCGCCCAGATAAACACTCCGGGCCAACTCGCTTTTTACGATGTCATTGGGGACACCCTGTTCAATGATCTTTCCCTGACTGATAATATAAGCCCTGTCGCAGACATTTAATGTCTCACGGACATTATGATCCGAGATGATAACACCCAGGCCCCGGCTCTTCAATTGGCGTATAATCTGCTGAATATCGTTGATGGCCAAGGGATCAATCCCCGCAAAAGGTTCGTCCAAAAGCATGAACCTAGGGTCCGTCACCAACGCTCTCGATATTTCCAGCCTACGCCGCTCCCCACCTGAGAGGGACAACGCCTTTTGTTTGGCCAGGTGGTCGATGCTCAACTCTTTAAGACCTCTTTGAAGGCGTTCTTTTCTCGCCTGCGCCGGAACACGCAGCATTTCAAGTATTGCCAGAAGATTCTGCTCAACGGTCAATTTCCTGAATACTGAAGGCTCCTGGGCCAGATAGCTGACACCTTTTCGAGCCCTTCGAAACATGGGGTCATCGGTAATATCCGCTCCATCCAAATAAACCCGACCTTCACTGGGTCGCGTCAAACCGACCACCATGTAAAAAGTTGTTGTCTTGCCGGCTCCATTGGGACCCAGAAGACCCACAATCTCCTTTCTGTTGACCATCACATCGACGCGATCAACAACCCGTTTGCCGCCGTAGGTCTTGACAAGGCCGTTGGCCTCCAGAATCTCGGATACCGCTGTCACGGCCCTTTTCCCTTCTCCTTGTTTGGAAATATGACCGCCCTTACTTTCTTATTCCCCGCGCTTTCGACGACACTACGATTTTCTTTCAGGAAAAGCGTAATCACATCCCCTTCAACAAAATCCTCACCCTGCTTTACAACAGGTTTCCCTGTAAGCACAAGTTTTTCATCCTTTTGATGGAAAACAGCCTTTTCTCCTGTGGCCACACCACCTTCGGCGCGAATAATTTTGACACCGCCCGTGGCAATAATTTTGTCGATACGGGCTGATACCTTCTCAGTCTCTTTTTGTTCGGAAGGTTTTTCATACAGAACCACCAGTTCCTGACAAAAAACCGTGAAATCATCCCGCTTGGCTTCGACATCGCCTTCAAAGGTCACTTTCTTTTTATTATCATCGGCTTCCAGGGTCTTGCTTTTAATGACCATTGGTCCCTGAGGCTTATTTTGAGACTTTGCAAAAGAACTGGCACACAGGGCCGCACCGGAAAAAACCCACATCAGGAGCAGTCCCGCCAACCCTAAAACCAGACAACCAGCAGACCGTCTCATTGCGTTCGCGATACCTCCGCTTCATCGTTGACGGTTGTCACCACATCAGACAAAATCTTGATCCTGTTTGCGGAAAGATCCACAAAAATGCCTTTTCCCTTCACAGTAAAAAACGGGCCGAATATTTCCACGGGATCTTCATTTTTCACCGTACCCTTTTTTTCGTTAATCACCACATGCTCCGTGAGAAAACGATATTCATTTCCGTATGAGCCGTCCAGCTTACCCCAAAGCTCAAGTTTCCCGGTCTCTTTTTGATAAATTCCTTTTTTTCCTTTAAGGGAAAATCCGGGCCTTCCCTCTGCGTCCACTTCCAGATAGAATTCAAAAAATCGAACGATTTTTCTATCCTCTGAAAAACGAACCTCCTTGGCATCCAAAACCCATTTCACTTTTTCATCGGGATCATCCTGGCGGTAATGAATATCTTTCAGATTGACACCCTCACCGGACAGAACATCCTTTATCAGCGCAGTGGTTTTAAAGAAATCTTTACCGGCTTTCGCAAAATAAAACCCCACCAAAAACAGCAAAACGGCCACTCCCACGAGAGGCCAATGTTTTTTCAAAAAACGTTTCATGGCGTCGATTTCAGTATATCAATCCGTGCTTTGTTCTGTAAAGGCAATTCTAGGCCAGCATCCACGACATTTCAGTATCCATTGGGAAATCTCTCTCACAGCACCCCGGCCCCCCTTTCTGGTTGCGATGTAGTCCGCATGTTCCTGAACCTCTTTCACAGCATCCGCCACAGTCATACATAAACCGGATTCCCTAAACATGGCCAGATCCGGCAAATCATCCCCGACGGCGCCCACCTGCGATTTTGAAAGGCCTCTTTTTTCGATCAAGCCTCTACAAAGGGAACGCTTGTCTGATATGCCTTGAAATACCTCATGAATCCCGAGTTCGCTGGCGCGATGCGCAACCACCGGGGAGCTTCGACCGGTGACAATAACGATCTCGATCCCATCCCGCATGAGCAATTTCAACCCCAAACCGTCCTTCACATCAAAGGATTTGGTTTCTTCCCCTTTTTCGTTGAGCGTAATGCGGCCGTCCGTCAGCACGCCATCCACATCAAGAAAAATCAGTTTTATTTGAGCTGCCTTATCTTTCAAATCGGCATGACTCCTCTCATTGTTCATTGGGTTTTAAAGCTTACAGCCGAACCAGGGAATGGATTTGTTTTAGAATTTTCACCAGCGGTTCGATCTTTTTTAAAGGCATTGAATTGGGACCGTCGCACAAAGCGCAGTCCGGATCGGGGTGTACTTCCATAAAAACACCGTTTGCACCCGCGGCAACCGCCGCCTTTGCAAGACAGTCCACAAACTCCCGCTGTCCTCCGGAACTGGTTCCCGCACCACCGGGCAGTTGAACACTGTGTGTGGCATCAAATATAATGGGGAACCCAAGCGCTGACATGATGACCAGGGACCGCATATCCACCACAAGGTTATTGTAACCAAAGGAAAAGCCCCTTTCCGTGATCAGAAGTTTCCGGTTTCCTGAGTTGATCGCTTTTTCCGTTATGGGACCCATTTCGCGGGGGGAAATGAACTGGCCTTTCTTGATGTTGACATAAGCACCTGTTTTGGCCACATTTAAAATGAGATCCGTCTGCCGACATAAAAATGCCGGAATCTGTATCACATCAAGCACACGAGCCGCCTTCTCTACCTCACGGATAGAATGCACATCCGACAGAACGGGCATCCGGAATTCCTCTCTGACCTTTTGGAGAATCTCAAGCCCTTTGTCGATGCCGGGACCCCGGTAGGAACCAAGAGAAGTTCGGTTCGCCTTGTCGTAGGACGCTTTGAAAATAATCGGTATTTGAAGCTTTTCACCCATTTTCCTCAAATAAGCCGCAATTTCAAGGGTACCGGATTCATTCTCAATGACGCAGGGACCGGCAATCAAAAAAAACGGGCCATTTGTTTCGATGGACAAATTGCCTGCTGTAAAATTATTTTTCATGACAATAAATGTTCCTAAATTCAAAAATTCCTGAAGAGTCATTTTAGAAGAGAAATTCACAGGGTTGGGTTTTGATGCCCCGGTTGATTTCTTATAAGGACCATATCCGTTTATTGTTATAGCAAGGCGTGGGGAAAGTCAAGATTCCCAAATGTTGAAGAACTTTTTCTTGTCATATAACCCAAGAAATTTTAGTATAATTTTTTTCACTTTTTCAGTGCGGGAAATCTAAAGGAATTGAGTGTAAATGTTTAATCGGGGGAGGCAGGCAAGCAATGGCAAAGAAGAAGGTTACCAAGACCATAGATGACATCAATAGAAAGATTAAAGAGGGAAAAGTCGTTGTGGTAACAGCGGATGAGATGGTCGACATCGTCAAAAAGAGCGGCGCGGAAAAAGCGGCGCGTGAGGTGGACGTGGTCACCACGGGAACCTTTTCCCCCATGTGCTCTTCCGGTGCCTTCATCAATTTCGGGCATAGCAAACCCGGTCTCAAAGCCAGTCGCGTGTGGTTGAACGACGTCCCCGCCTATGCGGGGCTGGCGGCAGTGGACTGCTATATCGGCGCTACGGAATCGCCGGAAGACGACCCGTTAAACCGCGTCCACCCGGGAGAATTCAAATACGGTGGCGGGCACGTACTCCACGATCTGGTGGCGGGCAAAAAGATAGAATTGCGGGCCACAGCATATGGCACCGACTGCTATCCCAAAACCCAGCTCAAGAAGAAGATCACCCTTTCAGATCTCCCTTACGCCGTAATGCTCAACCCGCGGAACGCTTATCAAAACTATAACTGTGCCATCAATTTGACAAAAAAGACCATCTATACTTACATGGGGGTATTGAAACCCAACGGGGGCAACGCCAATTACGCCACTTCCGGAGAGCTCAGCCCGCTTTTCAACGATCCTTACTACCGAACCATCGGTCTGGGAAGCAGAATTTTTCTGGGTGGCGCCAAAGGGTATATTCTCGGGCCGGGGACCCAGCACAATCCAGAAGCGATGCGCCATGAAAATGGTACCCCGCTAACCCCCGCCGGCACCCTCATGCTGAGTGGAAATCTGAAAGAGATGGATCCCCGCTGGGTTTTGGGCGTCAGCATGCTGGGTTACGGCTGCTCTCTGGCTGTGGGTGTAGGCATTCCCATCCCCGTTCTCAATTCGGAACTGGCTGAATTTACAGGCGTATCGGATGAACATATTTTCACTCAGGTCATTGATTACGGGAATGATTACCCCAAGGGTGAGGGGAAGAGCCTTGCCCAGGTCAGTTATGCGGAGCTCAAAAGCGGTTCTATTCGCGTAAACGGGCAGGAAATACCCTCGGTGCCACTTTCCTCCCACAAGCGGGCACTGGAAATTGCAAACATCCTTAAAGATTGGGTGGAAAAGGGAGAATTGCTGTTGACCCAACCTCAGGAAACATTGCCCAACTGAACTGATTCATAAAAAGAACAGTCTTCTCGCCGGTCACCTGGATGACCTCTTTTCGAAACGGAACTTTCGCAGCTGCGATTCGTAATAGTCCCGGTTCTCCCGGGTCCCATCAATGGCTTCCCCTATGATTTTGATGGCCTCTCCTGTCAGACCGTTTTGAAAACAGGCCTCCGCCAACGTGTCCAGGTACTGGGGCTCGGGATCAATTGCCACAGCCTTTCTGGCCAAGGCCAGTGCCCTGGACTTATTCCTCAAATCCCCATTTGAAGCGGTCAGCATCATCCAGGCCAGGTTGTTGAGCGCCACCGCCTGTTGCGGATTCCATTGAATGATTCGCTCATAAAGCGCCATGGCGGCCGCATCTTTTCCCATTTGCTGGTAAACCATGGCCAGGTTCATGGCCAACCCCACGTTCCGGGGATGTTCCGAAAGCTTTTGGTGCAACTCTTTGCTCACCAGATCATAGGCCATATACGTTTTGATATCCCCAAAATTCAGGTAATATCCCAGCATTCCCATACCCGCCAGGTAGATCAGAAAAGATATCAGCACCAAACGGTTTTGCCGCTTTCCGGTCCCTGGTTCCTGCAATGTTTTCAAAAGGCAGGCAACCCGTTGTCCGATGCTGAAATGGTGCCAGTTGGGAAGATCGCGGGATTTTCCGCTCAAATAGGCGATTTTTTCAAGGGCGCTGATAATGAAAGCGGGTGTCCCCATGACAGCGGCGGCATAGAGATCGGCCTGACGTTCAAAATGGCGCATAAAAAAACCCATGATATAGCGGAAGTAAATCAAAAGGGTCAACAGCATCGGCATGGACACTGAAAGATAGAAGAGCGTCATGGAGCGTGCATCGTCTTTCGAGACAAGGTCCGCTAAGGGGGACCACATATACGCCATATAGATATACACATCCGAAAGTCCGAACGAGATAACCATGAAACCCACAAAAAAAAGGACATAGAAGAGGAGGTGAAAATAGCGTGCATGGCCCATCTCATGGGCCAAAACAGATTCCAGTTCTTCGGTGGTAAGAGCCGACATTAAAGCGTCGGTCACCATGATGTACCGGTATCGAGGCACAATTCCCATGATGCCCGCCGTCAACAGACGCCCCTCGAAAATGGGCCAGCTGAGCAGGCGGCGATAGCGAAAATTTTGATTTTCCAAAAAAGCTGCCAGATGCCTCCCCTTTTCCGATGTCTCAATGGGTTTACAACCCCACCAGTATTGAATAAATTTGGGCATGACCAGGACCAGCAGGGAGAGAAAAACGGCAAAAAACAGCATCTGGCCGTAGAGCCCGTTCAGGAAATCATTTGTGGCAGTCCATGGACTGAGTGAGAGCAGGTCATAGAGAAAAGTCAGCACAACCCAGGGAAAGAGAACGGGCAGGTTGAACCGAAGGTTGCTCAACACAAAACTGTGTCTGGAAACGTGCACGCGAAACAGCTTCCGGTATGTTGGCCAGCCAAGATACCAAATGGTACTCAGATAGAATAGAAACAGTGCGATGGCAAAAAGGCCTTGAACCACCGACAGGTTCAGAAGACCGGGAATCGCCAGAAGCCACTGTTTGAAATTAAAAAAGTAGATATCAATGGAAAAAAGCAGTATGGCCAGGATGGAAAAACGAAGATTGAGCCGTTCATATCGCTCTGAGAGTGCACCTTCATGATAACGGCCGGAATTGACGAACTGGTCGAGACGTGAAAAGCGCAGGCGACAGTAGACGGCAAAGACAGCCCAACAAATCAGCATGGCGGTAATCGAATAGACTAAAGAATCATCGGGGGAGGGTTCGGCATAGCTGACGTTAAAAATCAGAAGAACAACGATGAAATAAAGGATATTATTGAACAAAAGCTATGGCCTCGGCGCCGGGCTACGCTCCTCTTTAACAAATTCCAGAAGACCCCCGTCAGGGGACAGTGACGGATCTCCCTGAAGGATGATTTCAAGGCCATAGCGCATTTCCATGCGGGCAAGATCTTTTCGTTTACGGTTTTGGAGGTACTCCACCACATCTTCGGCAAGGACCCCTTTTACCCTGAGAATCCCCTTCTTGCTCAACCCCATGCGAATACGACGCAAAAATGAAATGGCGGCGGTTTCGATGGATGGCACCAGGCCCCGTCCCTGGCAATAGGCACAGGTTTGATAACTGACCGCCTCAATGGAAGGCCGGAGCCGCTGCCGGGAAAGTTCCAGAAGGCCGAATTTGGAAATATTGGAAAGACTGATCTTGGCGCGATCCTCTTTTGCCTTGTCCCGCAACACTTTTTCCACTTCCCGTATATGCTTTTTCTCACGCATATCGATGAAATCAATCACCACCAGTCCACCCATATCCCGAAGACGAAGCTGACGGGCGATCTCTTCGGCAGCTTCGATATTGGTTTTGAAAGCCGTATTCTCAACATCGGCGCCTGTTCTCATTCGGCCGGAATTGACATCGATGGCGACCAGGGCTTCCGTGGGGTCAATCACGATTGAACCACCGGACTTTAAAGGGACGCGATTTCGATAGATGGTCTCGATCTGCTTTTCAATTTCGTATTGGGCAAATATGGGACGTTTCTCTTTAAACAATTTGACCCGACCTTGATGTCTGGGTGAGATGACTTTCATGTAATCTCTCACTTTGTTCAAGGTCTCTTTGTCGTCAACGAGCACCTCGGCAATTTCACTGGTGAAATAATCCCTCAGCGTCCTAAGACAAACGTCCTGCTCCTTATGAACCAGGGTCAGGGGGGATGCCTCCCGCACATTCTTTTTGATGTTCTTCCACATTCTGAGCAACCGGTTGAGGTCCCTTGAAATATCCCGTTTGCTCTGTTTAAATGCCGCGGTTCTGACTATATACCCAACCCCTTCGGGGAGCTTGAACTGGGTCATAATGGACTTGAGTCGCTGGCGCTCTTCTTCATCATCAATTTTTTTTGAAATGCCTCCCTTGCTTCCGGGCATCAGAACCAAATAGCGGCTCGCCAGAGAAAGATAGGTGGTTAACTGCGCCCCCTTGTGACCCTGCATTTCCCGGGTAACCTGGACCAGCAGCTCCTGGCCTTTTTTCAAAATCTTTTCGATTCGGGGCGGGGCGCCTTCTTTTTTCTTATCCTGATCGGATGCATAGTATTCCGGATGAATATCCGTCACGGACAAAAAGCCGTTTTTGTCGCTTCCAAAATTGACAAAACACGCCTGCAGGCTCGGTTCAATCCTCTCCACAACGCCTTTATAGATATTTCCCGTCTTTTGTTCCGTTGCGGTGGTTTCGATATAAAAGCCATCCAGCCGTCCGTCTTTAATCACGGCGATTCGAAATTCCTCCGCCTCGACGGCATTGATCAACATTTTTGACTTCACTGATAAAGATCCCCTCCATGTTTTGTCTTTTTAAGTTCCGGTTTGGTGTATTCAGGCAGCTTTAGATTTTTTTCTTTTGACGTTGGAAGCCGGGATCCCATTTAAGAACCATGCCTTCCATAACGCTTGTAATGTTGATCGGCCTGATACATAAAGGTTCGAATGGCGGACTCCCGGCCGGGCTGCGTACTGGCATCATAGGGCGTATCCAGATAGGGAACCCTGAGCCGGTTCATGAGGGGCCGCACGATGGAACTGGTGGTGAGGCTCGGCATACAGGTAAAAGGATAAACATTCACCAGCCCGTTGTACCCCTCCCGCACATATTCCATCATACCCGCAATGCTCAGGCAGGCTTCCGTACCCAAATCAAAACTGTATAGATCCTGTTTTTTGAGAACATCTTCCAGATGACTGACTTTGTGATCTTTTGCCAGATCGACCAGTCTTGTGACCCTCTTGTAAATCTGTTTCTGTCTGTGTTCCTGATAAAAGAGATCCCCGCCGTAAATGAAAAGCTCCTTCAGCTGTTCCTTCAAAAGGTCGAACCGCCACTGTTTCAAGCTGAAACGCAACGCCGTCTTCGCGGATCTGAATTGATCATAGCTGGTGAAATTGATCCACTCCGATACGGAGGCATTGACCACCTCAGCCCCGTACTTTTCCAGCATGCGAATGACGTCCTGATTGGCTTTCACATGGGTACGCAAATAGATTTCACCGACCATGCCGATCAGCGGTTTGGGCGGGATTTTGGGATCCATGACCGCCTTCACCTCTTCGATGACCGCTTCGAGGCGTGCAACGATCTGATCAAACCTCAGATGCTGCCCGAAACGCTCAAAAGCATCCATCATGAAAGTCAGGCATTTTTCCAGCACCAAATCCGTAAGTCCCGGTTCTTTCTCGTAGGGCCGAATCCGCCACAACAACCGATCCAGGATATCTCCCACAACCAGGGCCACATAGGAGGATTTTCGAAGGTCCCGCACCCGCGTTTTCTCGATGATCCCATCAAGGGAATAACCATCTGCGGTGGTCAGGGCTCCAATCCTGAGGTTGCTGAACTCCGGAAAAGAATCGAGAACAATGCGCTGGTATTTGTTATACATGCCGAAACGACACGGCCCGTCCGCTTCCGGCAGAAAATAGAGATAGGCGTCCGCATCGAACTCCGGGCCTAGGCGGGTTGATTCCTGTTGAAGAAAATGAAGAATGTCTCCCATGGTTATCTGGCAGGGAAAGCATTCTTTTCCCGAAGTATGGGCCATGCCGAGATCCATCCCCTCAAAGGTCTCCAGCACCATGGCCCGGATACCGAAGCTTCTGAAATTGGCGGCCAGCAAATGGCTGCCCAGCCGATTCATTTCAGGAATCAGGCAGGTTCGCTCCTTGAGACTGAACCGGCCCACTTTGTTGCCGAAAGAGTCAAAATTGATGACATTGTTGGTTTGCATGGTCAATTGGCCAGCTTTCGCGGCGCTTCCATCTCCTGCCGTCCTTTTTCAATACTGTTAAAAATGACGTTCTTATAGGCCTCCAGCCGGGTCATGACACCGGCAACGCCACTGTGCTCGTCCAGTTCCAGAATCATATAGGCTTTTTCGCCCATGATGTGGCGGTAAAAATGTTCCAGAAATGAATCCGCACCGCAACCGAAGTTGGTCAGGTGCAAACCGAAAAAGTCAGGGTTGGACGCCGTGATCTTGGCCGCACGAAGGATTTTTGCGCCCAATCCCCAGTACATGGACGGAAAATCCGAGAGGTCCATCGACGATAGATCCAAAAAATCCATGGGGAGCGCCATAACGCCGATCTTGGCTAGATTGTGGCCCAGTCTCAGATTTAATCTTTCATCATAAAGGTTATAGGGCCTGCCGGTCACCACCACCAGCGGCTTTCCGGCCGGGTGTGCGTTAAGAATCTCGGAACCTTTTTTCAAAAGCGCCTGCTGAAACTGCTCCTGTCTCCCCAATGCGTAAGAAAGGGCCTCTCTTATCTGAGGCACGGTGATCGGCAGTTTGGGCCGAAACTGTTCGGCCAATTCCAAGGCAAGGGTTTCCACATCGTATTTGAGATGAACCACAGGGTTTAAGACATTCACCATATCAAGGTCGAGGGCCATACGCACCATATAGGAATTGCTCTGAACCATGGGGCAGTAAAAACCTTTTTCCCTGTCGTCGCTTTTCCCCATATTCACGACACTGGGAAGAAATAAAAATGCAGTCTTTCCGGCCAGTTCTTTCACATGGCCATGGGACACTTTCACGGGATAACAGGTCTCCGCCGTCATGGACTCAATTCCCATACTGGACAAATGGGCGTTGGTGGGCGGTGTTAAAACAAGGCGATACCCCAGATGGTCGAAAAAATGGGCCCATAACACAGCGTCCTGATGACCGTAAAGCGCCCGCTGCATTCCCACTGTGGGACGTTCATCCACCCGCAGAAGCGGCTGATCCGGCAGGGTTTCATAAACCCCTTTCATATACGCTTCCCATATCTCTTTTCGCAATGCAAAAAAGTCCGTCTCATTAGCACCCCGGTTCCGGGTCAATTCATAACGGCCGCACTCACCTCCCCAAATGCTTTTGCGGCCGTCAAAATCATAAATTTTCAGTTTACACTGATTGTGGCAGAGCGGATCCGCTCGGCAAATTTTTTCATTATATGCCATGCGGTCCTTCACGGCACTTTCAAGTCCCCTGAAACCGGTTTTATCCTGATTCATGAGGCGCATCCGTTCGTGAACGCTGATAGCGGCGCCAAAGGCACCCAGCACTTCACGATGCCTGGGCACGATAAGAGGTTTTCCCAGAACATTTTCAAAGGCGGCCACCACCCCTTTGTTCAGCGAGGGTCCCCCCAGAAACATAACCCGATCACCCACTTTTCTATTTTCAACCACACGATTCAGGTAATTGTACACGATGGCATAGCAAAGCCCCGCAATGAGATCTTTGGTGGCAACCCCTTTCTGATGGTAGCTCACCAGATCCGATTCCATAAAGACCGTGCATCGTTCAGCCAGTTTAACGGGAAAATCCGATGACAGCGCAATATCTTGAAACTCCTCCACAATACTGATGCCGTATTTATTGGCCAGTTCATGCAGGAAGCTTCCCGTACCCGCGGCACAAACCTTGTTCATATCAAAATCAAGGGGGTACGTGTTTGAAATGGAAACATATTTCGAATCCTGCCCGCCGATCTCAAACAAGGTATCCACGGTGGGGTCTATTTCCACCGCCCCCCGCGCAT
Organism: delta proteobacterium NaphS2; assembly: GCA_000179315.1. Classification (GTDB taxonomy): domain Bacteria; phylum Desulfobacterota; class DSM-4660; order Desulfatiglandales; family Desulfatiglandaceae; genus NaphS2. The sequence goes on along the minus strand of ADZZ01000482.1, from coordinate 31,027 downwards.
GGGCGGTTATTTCATCGATAATCAGATCCACATTCAGAAAATCACCCACCACGTTACGACCGGAACCCGTTGTTGCCGTACCGATGATTTCCATTTGATCAACGCCCTTATCCAGCAAATCCCTGAACAGCGCCTGGGTCACTTCAATGGGCTTTCCCTTTGTGGGAACATAGTTCTTGCCGACAATCTCATGGGCCTCATTGATGAGGGCGTATTTGGTAGTCGTACTGCCGATATCAATACCCAGAAAGACCTTCTCAGATTTAAGGTAAGAACGTTTCTTGATTTCATTGGTTTCGGGAAAAACAGTCTTTTTAATGGTCAGCTTTTTCGCCACCGGCACCTTGCTTCTGCGCTCAGTTGCCAACTCTCTGAGCAACGAAAGGTCCGGAAGTGCGGGCCATTCAGATGTCCCCTCTTCCCGTTCCGTGGAAAGGGCCGAAAGGGCAACCCCCAGGGCCCCGACGGAGGTGCTGTGCGGAGGTACATGTAAATCGGGGATGTACTCTTTCAACGCTTTCACCTGGAGTTCATTTAAAGACATTCCGCCCACAAAGGCAATGGGCGCTTCCAATCTGCGGTTGGATACAATGGTGCTCATGTAATTGCGGGCGTTTCCCACATGCAGCCCGTAAATGATATCTTCCAGTTTTTCACCGCGGTTTTGCAGATGAATCATATCCGATTTGGTAAACACCGTACAGCGGCAGGCCACGTTGGCGGGTATGACACTCTTTTTGCCCAACAAAATAAAATCTTTCAAAATCCGATCCAACTGGCTCTGACTTGTGTCCGCTTCCCTGGCATACATGGAGGTGGCCAATCGCTGGGCCTGCTGATCAATGAATGAGCCGGTACCGGAGGCGCAGGGGCCGTTGGTGTTAAAATAAGCCAGTTCCCAGTCCGATTGCGCACCGATTTCAAGATCCCTTTGCCGCGAAGCGCGATTGATCTGAAAGAGAGCCGTCTCCTGTCCGCCCATGCTGATGATGGTTCTGACATCGGGTTCAACGAACAAGGCGCCGAGGACCTGGCTGATGGTTTCAAATTCAAACGGGGTGTTGAGCCGTTCGCTCAATTCTTTTCCGTGATTTCCGGTAAAGGATATGCCCCTGATGCCATGCTTGCCGAATCGACGGTAAAAATCCTCAATGAGCGTCAGAACCCGTTCATTCACTTTTCCCAAATGCCGCTCATAGGGCGCCTCATAAACAATTTCCCGGTTCCGGTTGATCACGACAGCATTCAAACTGACGGACCCCACATCAATCCCCGCAAAGAATATCTCTCTGTCCACGTTTCCTCTTTTCAACCCGGATCTGCGTCACTGCTTATATAGAAAATTTCTCCTGAGTGGTCCTGTCGGCGCAGATACCCTTTGATCAGGAGTCCTTTGACCATCCCTTCCACTTCCTCAACGGACATCCCCAAGAAACCGGCCATGTCTTTCACACGAAGGGGCCTCCTTCTGGCCGTTTCCAGCAGTGCCTCCTGTTTTTTGTGGTGCTCGATTGAATTATTTACAGCACCAATGTCCACCACAATTTCCGCACGCTCTCCCAAAAAAAGCTTTATCTCCTCCAGCCGCCTACTGTCAAGGGCTTTGGCGCGTGGATCCGCCGGGGGGCGCACCACGGTGTTCAGTTGAATTTTTTCGGGTTGAATCTTCTCTATTAACGGCTTCAATCGCGTGATCTCTTCTTCGCTGTCGTTGATTCCGGCCAAGAGAATGACCTCCAGGTAAATGCGACCCTTGAACTCCCGCCGCAGTTGTTCCAACCCTTCCACGATACGGTCCAAATTCAGGCCCCCATGGTGGCGATGAATGGTTTGAAATGTGCGCGGCACGGCACTGGACAGGGTGGGCATGATCAGATCCGCCCCCAGAACGCGTTTTCTGACGGATTCATCCCAGAATAGAGACCCGTTGGTCAAAATAACGATGTCGGTATCGGTTCGTTTCCTGATGCCCCATATGATGCGGTCGATTTCGGAATGAAGTGTCGGTTCTCCTGAACCCGCCAGGGTAATCACATCCGGCGAGCATTCCGAAAGTCGCTCATCAAGCTGATTCAGGATATCATCCACAGGCGCAAATACACCGCCCGTGATGGTCTTGTTTGTGGTTTTACCCACCTCGCAGTAAAGACAGTCAAAGGTACAGGTTTTATGCGGGATCAGGTCCACCCCCAAAGAGAGCCCCAGCCGCCGGGAAGGAACCGGGCCGAAAATATGCATCATGAAATCCAACACCTCGAAAAATCTAATGGGCCTCATCCCAGTTGAGGCCCTTACCGATATCCACTTTCAATGGAACCCGCAAGGGATAGACGCCTTCCATCTCTTCCCGGATCATGTTGATAAGATCATCCGCCTCTTCTTCCGGAACCTCCAGGAGCAGCTCATCGTGCACCTGCAGCAGCATCTTCGATTGGAATGCCGCTTCAGTCAACCGGTTGTGAATCTCTATCATGGCTTTCTTGATCAAATCCGCCGCCGTCCCCTGAATGGGCGTGTTGACCGCCATCCGTTCCGCTTCCGATCGGATGCGGTTGTTGTTGTGTGAGATATCCGGCAGATAGCGCCTGCGATTAAAAAGGGTAGTAACATAACCTTTTTCCAGGGCCGTTTCAATGGCCTTTTCCTTAAACCGCTTCACACCCTTGTACCGATCATAGTAAGCGTTAATATAATCCTGGGCTGCCTCTTTGGAAATGCTCAGTTCTTCACTCAGTTTTTGCGGTCCCATGCCATAAATAATACCGAAATTGATGGCCTTGGCAATACGCCGCATTTCCGGTGTAACTTCTCCCTTTTCTTTCCCCAACACCTCAAGGGCAGTTCTCGCATGAATATCCTGGTTCTCCTTGAACGCCGCCATAAATGCCGCATCTTGGGAGTAATGGGCAAACACCCTCAGCTCGATCTGACTGTAATCCGCCGCCACCAGAATCTTCCCGCTTCCCGCCATAAACCCCTTTCGGATGTTTTTTCCGGCATCCCCCCGAATGGGAATATTCTGAAGGTTGGGATCGCTGCTGCTCAACCGGCCCGTAGCAGCCACCGTTTGATTAAACGATGTATGCACCCTTTTGGTTTCCGGGTTGACCATCCTGACCAGGGCATCCAGATAGGTGGACTTCAGTTTGGCCAGAGATCTGAAACGGAGTATTTCCCTGGCAATCCTGTGGGATTCGGCAAGTTTTTGCAGAACCTTGACATCCGTGGAATACCGTTTGGTCTTGGCGGTCTTCCTGCCGCCCGGAAGTTTCAGGACTTCAAACAACACCTTTCCCAACTGCTGTGGAGAGTTCAGATTGAATTCCATGCCGGCGTCGGCCTGGATCTTCTTTTCCACCTGCTTCATTTCTTCGGCAAAATCCGCAGACATGGTCTCGAAAAGCGCCGTATCGATCTTGATGCCCGTCATCTCCATATCCAGGAGTACCGGCAGGAGTTTCATTTCCAGTTCATTGAAGAGGGCCTCGTTTTTCTCATCCCGGATCTGTTTGGCCAGAATTCTCCTCAACCGAAAAGTCATATCGGCATCTTCACAGGAATACTCACAGGCCTTCTCCAGCGAAACTTCTTCGAATCCGCGTGCATTTTTGCCTTTCCCCACCACATCCTTGTAGGAAATCATCTTGTGGTTCAGGTAGCGCTGAGCCAAAGCATCCAGATTGTGCTGCCGCAAGCCGGGATTGATCACATAGGAGGCGATCATGGTGTCGAAAGAAATGCCGGAAAGGGAAACGCCATGGCGTTTGAGCACACAGGCATCATATTTGATGTTCTGCCCCACCTTTAAAACGGCATCATCTTCCAGCACATCTTTAAGAACATCCCGCGCATCCGGCCAGGAAACCTGCGCGGGAACCCCCAGATAATGATGTCCCACGGGAAGATAAAAGGCTTTTCCTTCTTTCAGGCAAAAGGAAACCCCCACCAAATCGGCCCGCATGGGATCCGTACCGGTGGTTTCCGTATCGATGGCCAACAGCCCGGCCGACCGCATGTCGTCTGCAAGTTTTTTCACGTCCGCCAGGGTCAGGCACAACCGGTATTCCGTCTCAACGGTCTCCTCCCTTGCAGCAAACCGATCCCACAAATCCCTGAATTCCAGCTCCCTGAAAATATCGGCCAGTTCGTCCCTTGAAGGCTCATTGACCTTGATATTATTGAGATCTGTTGAAATGGGAACGAAACATTCGATGGTCACCAGCTTTCGGCTCAAGCGTGCCAGCTTTCTGCAGTCATTGAGGTTTTCCTTCAACTTCTTTTTCTTGATCTCGTCCAGGTTTTCAAAAACCCCGTCGAGGGATCCGAATTCGCGAACCAGGGACACCGCGGTCTTTTCACCGACACCTCGAACACCTGGGATGTTGTCCGATGTGTCACCGGATAATCCCATCACATCGATAAATTTTTCCGGTTCAAATCCATAGGCCGATTTCAGGGAATCATAATCCGTAATTTTGTCCTTCATGGTGTCCCACATGGAAACCCGCGGTCGGATCAACTGCCTGAAATCCTTGTCACCGGAAACCACCACCACGTTAAAACCTTCTTCCTCGCCCGCCCGTGCCAGGGTTCCGATGATGTCATCCGCTTCGTAACCTGATTTTTCTAGCATGGCAATGCCAAGATTTTTCACCACTTTTCGGATGAACGGCAGCTGTGCCGCCATGTCGTGGGGCATGGGGGGACGATTGGCTTTGTATTCCTCATAAAGATCGTGCCTGAACGTGGGGCCTTTCGCATCAAATACAACGGCCAGGTAAGCGGGCTTTTTCTCCGAAAGCAGCTTGAGGACCATCTGTGTAAAGCCGAAAATGGCATTGGTGGGAAAACCCTTTGCATTCTGAAGGTTTCTGATAGCGTGGTAAGCCCTGTGAATATAGGAACTCCCATCCAGCAGGTAGATTGTATTACGTTCATTTTCCATGTTCACATTATATTCAATTAAGCTTTAAACCGTAAAGGACTAATTATAGAGGACAGCGGCGCCTGACAACAGGAAAACAGAACTTTAACAGCGCCAACGGTCTTGTTTCTTGAAAGCCTGACCATGCAAAAAAAACGACACATGTGTCAAAATTTGCCCATATGAAATGAATTCACTGGAATTATTACCGCATTCAAAAACCTTGAAAGATTCTATCTATCTGATATTCATACACATAAATAATAAAAGCAAGCATTCGATGATTTTCGCACGATTCTTGCATAATCGTATCAAAAAGTCTTTAAGAAAGGCAGACGTAATGGAAAAGATCTTGGATGTACAAGAAGTTCTGGAAAGCATGCGGGAAGATGATCAGCGATTGGAAAAACTGATTGCCGATCTAAAAAAGGAAGAAGCACCATCAACCGCTACCCGTCCTGAATGTGCCCTACCAAAAGCATATACACCCCCCGACAGCCAGAACCCTCACGTCCCCACCCTGCCCGACTAGAGCCTTTTTGAAAACACGCTCCTTTTTGCCGGCACCGCCGTCAGGAGAAATCACCGTCTGTCAAATGCAGCAACATATCAATCTTAGGGTCCGGCATTTTCCGGCCCATTTGGTGCAGCGGGAAAGATACCGCCATTTTCGATGACTGTTTCACAGGGAACGATTTCCTCACGCTGCTTTCCGGCGGGATTGGCATAAACATCATTAAGTTTCTGGACATAGCCGTTGGCATCGGATATCAGTCTGGCCAGACGGGTCTTCTTCCGTCGCCCCCAGCCCGCCGGCTTGCGCCTGAAAATACTGCGCCACCACCGGCTGTTTTTTTCGAAGGCACGCCGATAGTTTTCGTGTCCCTCCTTTTCATCGATTTCGGCCAGTACGCCTCGCGTCACCCGGTTTGCGGCGAATTTTCGAACACGCAAATGGAGATAAACCACCAGCGCCGCCAAAAAAGCCGCGAGGGTCCATTTGCTCCAGGGGTTGCCCATTATCCGCTCCATGTAGGGGAGTTGCAGGGAAAAACCTTTCCAATAGCCCGCCCAAAGGGTGACCCCCAGAAAACAGGCCGCCAGCAACCCAAAAACCGTTCCGTCGAGCCAGCATACCCAGCGGCGCCATCGTTTCAGGAATGCCTCGATGCGGGGCAACGCTTCCGTTTCCAGTTCCTTCGCTCTTTGCCCCAGCAGACCCACAATCCTGTATGCCCTTGCCACGCGCACCTCCTCGATCCGTTCCTGAATCCTGGCCACATCCGCATTTCGTTTGCGCAAAAAGCGCTCTCGCAATCCCTCGTCCTCAATGGGCATGCCCACTTCAGTATCATAAATGGTGAAACACCGGCCCGCGGTCATTCCTTTCTGCGCCAAAGCCCGCTGCCAGGCAGCAAAAACCTGTTCCGGATTATCTTCACGGGCCGTCATATCGATCTGGTTAAGGATATAAAGGAACTTGTTGGAATCATTTCTGTGGATGGTCCCTTTCACCAGGGTTTCAAGGGTATCGTTCATGGAGCCGGACTCCGGATGGCGGGCGTCAAAAAAGACCAGCACCAAATCCGACAAGCTGATAATATGGTTCGTAATCCTGAGCGTCGCCGTCCGCTGCGCATCGGCATCGAATCCGGGAGAATCGATAATGATCTTTCCCCGCAGTTTCTCACTGGGACATGTTTTGAGTTGCAGATAGGCATCTATGCGCCGGCCCTCCCCGGGAGTTGCCTCATTGATCGCTTCGGTAATTTTATACAGGGGAAACCGCGGATCCGCATCCAGGGCCAGGCCCGGAAGTTGTCTCACCCGATCTTCTCCGCTGTAGCAAATCACCGTGAATTTGTTATCCACCGCCTGGTTGCCCGTATCCTGCAATCGGTAATCTAGATAGTGATTGATAAAAGTGGATTTCCCCGATGAATAAACCCCGAGAACGGATATGAGAGGCCACCAGGGCACACTGAAGGCATGACTCTGTTCTTTGGAGAAAAATCCCATTTTCCGGCTCGCCAGATCAAGCTCTTTGAAGCTCCTGACCACGTCCACCAGTACGGGATTTTCTTCTTCCAAATGATGTTCCAGACTTTTGATGCGATTCTTGCCGGGATTCGATTCAGCCATGCGCTCTTGTTCCCTCATAATGACGTGGGCATTGGTTGTTGCTACATATGCTTGTCAACATAAACCGTCAATTTCGCCAAACTGTACACATAGCTGCCGTATTCATTGTCGTACCAGCCGAAAATCTTGGCGTGGGTCACGGGCAGTCTCACGTCATAGGCATCCTTCAATCCGCACTGACTCAGCATCTCCGATGGAATATCCAAAAATCCCGTCCGTGTGTGCGTGTCATGACCTTCCAGGACCACGGACGCCTGAAAACCGATAATATCCGCTGAAACGTTCTGTCTTTCACTGAAAACAAGCAGTCCTTTCTGAGAACCGGCCGCCGCCTCTTTATAAATGTTGTTCAAGAATTGGCGGTTCACCACCGGACCGCCCGAATCGCTCATATGGGATGAGAAGGTGACATTCAAGACGATCAAAGACGCCGTATTGGTGGGAATCCGCACGGAATCCGCCATAAAACCGAACTGCTGGATTTCAGGCAACACCTGCTCCAAAGCCTTCGCCGCCCCGGTGGATGTCAGAATGATATTGTTGAAAATGGAACGGTTCTTTCTTAAATCCTCGGCACCTTTTTTTGGAGAGGAATCGAGGATGCTCTGGGTGCCGGTCGCCGCATGAATGGTGGACATGGAAGCCGTCAGAATCTTGTTGGTTTCGCTGTTTTCGAGAAGGGGTTTTATCATGTGACTCAACCCGGTGGTTGTACAGCTCGCTGCAGAAATCACATTGTGTCTGGCGGGATCAAAATCAAGGTGATTGATACCGTATATGAACATGCCGAAATCATCCGGCATTTTTGCCGCTTTGTCGGCAATTTTGGTGGGAGCGCTGATGATCACCTTCTCCGCACCGGCGGCCAAATGGCCCCTGATACTCGGTTTATCCATTCCCGAAGGGACGGTGGGATCCTTGTGAGCACCGGTACAGTCCACCACCAGCCGGACACCATATTGCCGCCACTCGATATTCTCTGGGTTTCGGGCCGACCTTAAAATGGTAACCGGCATGCCGTCTATTTCAAGCAATCCCTTTTCCCGGTCCAGAATTTTGATGTCAAAATCGTTTTCCCGGTAACCATACAGAAATTTCTGAAGGCTCCCATAGGTGGAATCCCTCGAAATGGTGTGAGAAACCGCCTCAAGCCCGGTTCCCACTTCCCGACCGATGTTTACCACGAACCCGTCGAAATGCCGTAACCGGATGTGCTCCCATAATGTTAACTTTGCAATTCGCCCCAGGCCGTTTATACCCAAAAGATTCTGATTTTCAGACATTGGACACCTCCTTAGCATGCGTCACTTGAGTATTTATTCCGTGTGTCAAGCGCAATTTCCGTTTTCTTAACAGGGTAACTACCGCGATAGATGTTTCCGCGATGGCCATCGATGGAAATATCATCACCCACTCTAAAATGGTTGCCGCCGATAGTACATTCCTTTTTCTCTTCATTTACATACAAATCCGCACAATTGACAATACAGATTTTTCCGATTTTTGTGGCTGTGACTGCCGCGTGGCTCGTAACGCCGCCTCTCGCCGTCAACAGACCATCACATTTGAAAATCATACCGATATCGTCCGGAACAGTATCGGGCCTCACAAGAATCGTCTTTTTTCCCGGATACTTTTCCGCAAAAAGAACCAGATCATCATCCCCGAATGCCAGGATGCCGCTCAGCGCACCCCCGCCGATGCCGATACCTCTCCCCACGAGGGCCATGTCTTCTTTCTGGGTTTCAAACACTCTCACATGGGTTTCACACCGAATATTCTGATTGCGAACCTGAAGGATGTAGAGATCTTCGGGTTTGTCGGACTCAAAGGTAAATTCGATTTCCTGATGTGTAAATCCGAGATTGCCCAGCAGCTCCCTGGCGAGCGCGTGAATCTTCCTGTAGATGTCGGGGAAAGCCTCCTGCAGAGACGTACCCCCAAGATTCAGCTGTTTTCGCTGAGTCTTACCCACCGGCAGGGAATGCACCAGACCGGAAACGATGTCTTCTCCCTGACTGCTCAAATTGAAATCGCCGAAAAGATGCACGCCGGGCCGGCCCCGGGTAGGGTTATGGGTAAAGGCCACACCCGAACCGGACTTTTCATTGCGATTCCCGAACACCATCTGCTGAACAATAACGGAAGTTCCCCAGTCCTCGGATACCTTGAGGTACTCGCGATACACCTTTGCCTGTTCAGATGACCAGGAGTCAAAAACAATTGAAATGGCTTTTTCCAGTTGACGCATGGGGTCCTGCTCAAAGGCCTTGTGGTGTGCTTCAAGCACCTGTTTGTAGGCAAAGGCCAGTTCTTTCATCTGGTCGGCACTCAGGCCCGTTTTGTATGCCACCCCGTATTTCTTTTTGTGGTCGGAAATCACCTTGTCGAAAACATCCCTTCGGATGTCGTAGCTCATCCCCCAGTTCTGCAGCAAGCGCCGGTAGGAATCCCATGCGGCCCACCCGAAGCCGGGCTCTTTGCTTAAACTTTGCGCAATCTCGTCGTTCATGCCAACATTGATGAACGTCATCATGGCGCCGGGCATGGAAACGGCAGCCCCGGACCTCACGGACAAAAGCAGCGGATTCCGAGGATTTCCGAACTCTCTGCCGCTCAGTTTTTCCAGTTCTCTGATTTGGGACCCGATTTTGCTGTCCAGATCCGCCTTCAGCTGGGGATGACTGTAAATGGCATGACGTTCACGAAACACTTCGGTGGTCAGAACAAACGCCGGCGGCACCGGAATGCCGGCCCCGTAGAGCTTTTTGAGGAAATACCCCTTCTCCCCCACAAAAACCTTGTTGTCCATTTTGGGTGATTTCCGGTTGAAGGGACTGACAATCAAATCGGGATTGTACCGCATGACGCTGTTGATAATATCCGGGCTGAAATTGTCCACCATATTGTGAAGGGTTTTCAGAATGCCCACAATGAATCCATCGAATTTCTGAAGAAGAAAACAACTGGCGATCATCTCCCGGTTGAACTCTTCGGTTTTCTGCATCAGGATCCGATTCCTTTCTTCCCTTGAAAGATCCGGGTCCCCCATGAAAAGCTGCGGCACAATGACATTTAGCGGATACTCGTAGGACCTGATAAAATATTCGTTGATGATCTCTCGAATCCGTTCAGACATGAATTCAAAAATATTGGTATACTGCCCCAGGCTGAAGGTGGAAGAGGTGAGGGAATATCGAAACATCTGGAGATTGCTGTTAAAGCCCTCGTTGATAATGCCGTCCAGTTCCATCCCCTCTTTAAAGAATTCAAGTACCCTGTAGATGCGATCGAGCGTCGTGGCCGAAATGTAGTTCAGATTGATATCGGCAATGATGCGGTCCATCAAATTTGCGGCCACCCTTTCAAGCCTGAAAATAAGCCCCATGGCCTCAAACTTTTTCTCACGGTAAACCCCGTACATGGAAGGAATGCCGAAGGCCACATGGCGCTTGTAATAGATACTTTCCCATGCCTCGCTGGGTTCCGGGTCCAGAATGATCTTTTTGAGGTCTCCCATCAGCAGGAAAACCTTTTTTAATGCCTCCGGGTAATGCTTTTTGTCCATGCAGGCCTTGAACGCTCCGATGTCCTCATTTTGGAGAAAGCTGTATCGTTCCAGGATGGAAACAATGTTCACCGTATCAAAAGAGTATTTTTCCCGCAGCAGCGCATAGAGGTGACAGATATGGTGGAATCTCTTTCGATCAAGATCACTAACTTCCGGACCCGATGCCAGCAGCACCGCCAGTTCCTTATGGTCCATATTGAGAAATTTTTCAGGGAGGCAATTTTGGTCATGACACAACGTTCTGAGCAGGGTATGAACAGGCTTAAACCATCTCCCTTCCAAATCGATGGCATCATACACATCGGCGGGAACAAACCTTTTCAGGGACATTAGATTCCCATCGTACCAAAAATAAAATATTCTACGTGTCAAATCGATAAGGGTGTTATTTCCCTCGATGTGGACCTGTTTTCTCAGGAAGTGAATCAACCGATCGTTCCGGTGGGATAACTCGTCCATGGAAGTGGTCACATGGCGGATTTCACCCTCAGCACCAATTTCATTAAAATAGACCGGAAAAATAAAGGAGAGCTGTTTTATCTTTTTGTAAAATGGTGAAATATTGGAATTCAGAATATTGGTGATGTCCCGCTGAAAAAGATCCGTGTCCGAGATATAAACCCCGCCCAGGCGCAGGTTAACGATTAAGGCCGACAGAAGTTTCTCGGGGATGGCGGAACCGTATTTCAAAATCTCGAGCCAGACCCGAATATTCTTGAGATGATTTTTGTTCACATGGGTTTTCCAGCTCTTGTCCACATAGACAATTCCCGGGAATTCAAACCCGAAGTCGATTAGCTTTTTTTCAAAATAATTGACGCGGAATTGATCTTCCGAGTCATCGATGTCGATGATCTTTTTTCCCAGGGTTGCGATGCAGTTGAGAACGGGAGAGGGATGGTCCTTGCGAAAAACCCTGAACATTTCGAATATGTGGTCCAGAAATTCAAAAAGCTCATTTAGGTCAATCTCACCCACCACTCTCGCCAGCAGGAAATTGATGTCCCGGATCAGGCGACCTTTCAGACCGGACATTCCGGGAAGGTAAAGGAGGTAAAAGGTATAATAGAACTTTTCTATGAATTTATCAAAATTATCACTTAGCTGCCTGAATTTATTTGCGATATCGCTATATGAAGGGATATTTTCAATCAGTTCATCGAATGTTTTCGAACGGTTCAACTTTTCTTCAAGACCACTGAAGTATTCTTCTCCAAGCCGCCCAATAACCATTGTGTAATCGCGATGAAAAACGTTTTGATTTTCCCGGTACCATTCTTCAATTTTCGCGGTTTCCTGCCAGGCCTCAACGCTGGCAGCCAAAACCTGCTTTGTTAAAATGAAAATCTCATCATCAAATTGGGCCAGATGCGCCGTTTTCAGCAAATGCTTTTTGAAAAAAGCCGAACAAGAGATATAGATATCCCGGTTGTTCACCAGGTTCTCTTTCAGGAGGCGCGTACAGACATGGACCGTTTTCCCATGTTTTTCAGGAAATTCCGTCAGAAGATCGATAAATTCAACCAGGGTTCTGACAATGGTCTCCTTCAGCTTATTCTCCACTTTAGGGGACAAAAGCAATTGGTCCAGGCTTTCAACCATCAACCGGAACGCTTCGGTTGCATTTTCCAGCTCCCCATAAAACCAGAAATCGTTCAGGACAATTTTCCGCAATTCCCCCACCACGAAGTCATGGTTGGCATAGGGATGGTGGTATTCCGTCATGCACTTCTGCGCCCGTTCATGAATACCGAAATGGGATGCGGACAGGTCAAGGAAGTCACGATATCGTTTCGGAACATGAACCTTGATTTTCCGTGTCTCTTCTAAATTGACTTCCAGCGCTTCCGATTGAATTGGTTTCTCCATGAAATTGCCCGTAACTGCGGTTTCATCCTGCACAGAAGAAAACCCTGGCGTACGAAAAATACGGATTTTCGCCTGTTCCGGACAATAATTACATCTGCTGAAAAAAAAGCACAAGGGGATAAGATAAAAAAAGAGAAAACACCAACGATTTAGTGATAGCCTGAAACGAGAAAAGGACCTTTCAAAATATTCTTTTCAAAAACGCCCCGAATTGTGTATAGGGAAATACACCAAAACTGAAGCTGGGCAATAGGAGGTTTAAAAAAATGAAATTTTTTCGTCTCATCATCCCGGTCCTGGGCTTTGCGTTGTGCATTCCTTCCATGGTCCAGGGCGGCCTGTCGGACAACCCTCAGGTCATCATGGAAACATCCAAGGGGACCATTGTTCTGGAGGTATTCCCGGATGAAGCACCGGAAACCGTCAAAAATTTTCTGCGCTACGTGCGTTGGGGCCACTACGACGGAACCATCTTTCACCGGGTCATTCCCGATTTCATGATCCAGGGGGGTGGCTTCACAGAGGACATGAAAAGAAAGACCACTGAAATGCCCGTTCAGAACGAAGCGAATAATGGGCTCAAAAATGACCGGGGCACCGTGGCCATGGCGCGCACTCCGGATCCTCACAGCGCCACCGACCAGTTCTTTATCAATACCAAAGGCAACAGCTTTCTGGATCACAAAAATACAACCCCCCAGGGATGGGGCTATGCGGTATTCGGGAAGGTCGTCAAGGGAATGGATGTGGTGGATGCCATTTCAGGCGTCAAGACCGCCAAGAAAGGGATGATGAGCAATGTCCCGGTAGAGCCGGTTACCATCATCAAAATGACCGTCAAGGAGTAGAACCGGAGACGCTAAGCGTGGCTTACGCCGAATCTTTCCTGAGATACTATTTACGGGAGCCGAATTTTTCCCAGAATTCCGGCTCATCGCTCTGCCAATCCGGCCCGAATTTTTTCTCATAAAAGGATCCCATTCGTTCAAGCCACTGGTTTTGCGGGTTCGCCCCTTTTTCCCGGGCCACCAGAATATCATTTAAGAAGACGTCGATACGGGCCATTTCCTCCTTCGGAACGTAGTAGGCCGCACCGTTTTTGAAAGACCGTACCGTATGGGCGACGCTCAACGCATTGGCGGTCAGCATAATGGTCAGCACATTCCGGTCCTTGGCTATTTCCAGAAGCTTGTATCCGTCAACACCCATGATGTCCAGAATCGCAATATCGAAAGTTTCCCGCTCCAATAAGTCGCGTGCATCCTCGAAGTTATACGCTTCCCTAAGGGTACACATACTCAAGAAATCTTTCAGGGTCTCAACCACGTCCGGTTCATCGTCGACCACGAGAATCCTTTTTCCGTCAAGCAAGTTCATTTTCATAACACCGTTCTTATAAAAAACCAAAAAACATTAAGTCTTAAAATTATAAACATTAAGTCTTAAAATTATAAATTGTAAAACGTTAACACCCTTTCATACGCTTTCAAAGTGCAAGGCCCACAAAATCGTTTTCCCTGAAGCGATAATACCCTTTTTCCGTCATTCGGATGAACGGAATGGCGGCGCCGGTCATGACGCTCAGGGCCAACAGCGCATAATCGTGAATAAAGCCCAATGAAACCATGACATTCTGGAATTCTTTAAGCCGCAGGGCGAGTTGGGGAATTTTCAAATCGGAAACGTATCCCCCGGAGGGAAAGGGAATCTCCGCTTCGAGACGCCCCTCCACAACCAATGTCATTCCCCCCTGCATTTCGATCACGCGATTAACGGCAGCTGCCAGGTCCTCATCGTTTTCACCAATCCCCACGATACCGCCTGCGTCCCAGCACGTGCTGGTGGCAATGCCCCCCCGTCTCTGTCCCCACCCCCGGACAAAGCCCGCGAATTTCTCTCCCTTGCCGCTGATGCGCTCGACAAAAACGATTTTCAATAGATCCTTTTCAGGATCAGCCATCAGATATTTGCCTGAAACGACCGGGACCCCCCGCCCTTCACGGGCCACCAGGCCTCCCGGCTGAATATCGATGGACCGTATCTGTCCGGCTTCATCGCTAAGTGATTCGGGGATCTGCAGGTCCGCTGGAGAGATCGGTTCAACATTGACGGTATTCAAAAAAATTTCAGGCGGATCGGCATCCGGTATGGAAATGCACATATGCCCCTTTTCAGCCACAATCCGCCCCTTTGAAATGACCATCTCCGGCTTCATGTTTTTGAAATCCCCAAGCAGCAACAGATCAGCGTAACGGCCCGGGGCAACCCCGCCGATCAAATTGTCCAACCCCAGGTGTTCAGCGGGGTTGAGCGTCACCATGCGGACTGCATCCATGGGCGCAACGCCCAGGTCCACCGCCTTTTGCACCACATCCTGCAAATACCCTTTTTCCAAGAGGAAATCCGGATTGGTGCCATCGGTGACCAAAATCATTCGCCTGAAATCAACCTTGTCCCTGAGCGGCAGAATGATCTCCAGATCGCGTCGAATGTCTCCCTCCCGAATCATGGCATAGAGCCCCATCTCCAGACGGTTTATGACATCCTCCGTTGAAATGGCTTCATGACATGATTCCACTCCCGTGGCCACGTAAGCCGCCAATTTGCGGTCAAAGGCCCCTGCGGCATGACCCTGAATGGACTTCCGCATCTTCCGGGCCTCCGCCATCAGATCGAGTACGGAATCGTCATCGGTTAGGATGGCTTCTTGCCAGTAGGATTCCCCCAGAGCTATCACACGGGGGTGTGTGAAAAGTTCCGAAAGTTGCTCGTTTGTGATCCGAATGGGTTCTGTCGCGGGGCTCAGGGACACCATGGATGGCACTGCCACGTAGACTTTAATCGGACAAGATTCAGTCTGGGTCAGAAAGGCGTTTACACCTTCCTTTCCCAACGCAAATGCATAGCTGTCTATTTCCGTCAACACAGCAGTGACACCGGACGGTACGGCATAAGCCAGAGAATCGGAAAAATCGGCGTAGTTGGCCAGATGGGTGTGGGCGTCTATGTATCCGGGGCAAATAACGCGACCCCCTGCGTCGATCACATGGGTTTCCGGTCCGATGGCGTAATCCGCATCGGGACCCACGTAGCTAATCCACTCACCGGCCATGGCGACCGAACGGCCAGGCACCATACGCCCCGTGTAAACATCCATTAACACACCATTTTTGATCACCACATCCGCCGGTGTTTTTCCCAAGGCGACATCCGCCAGTTGCCGCAAATTTTTCCCGTTTTCCATCGTTTTTCAATTCATCCTTCTGAATTTATGTTCAAAATATCCGCGACCCCTTCAAGCTTCCGGCGGCAACCCTACCATGATCACCTTGATCGATGCAATCAGAACCAGCATGAATTTTAGGCACATCAAAATGGCAAAAGGTATTCCTGCAAAAAAGCCGGCAAGAAGGATTTCAGGGTGAGCATCGAAAACCGAGAAAGAAGCGTAATCGGTCTTCAGGGATTTTTCAAGGTGATTCGGCTGCTGGCATTCTGCCATATATTCGTGTATAAAGTGGCCCTAAGGTTAAAGATGCTGAAACCGAATCTGCCTTCATTTAAGGACCCGGAAGGGTTTACCGTTTACGACCAGGCCATCTCTTGAAAGCCGGTCGCTTCGGTCGTCACGCGCCACCAGGGAAGTATGCAATCCTGACGTTTCAAAAAACCGGGATGCGAAATATGAACCCATGGCCCCCGCTCCCAGTTCAGCAACATTTTCTATCTCTTTCAAAGCTTCCTCCGATTAAATCCTTTAATCCCTTGACCGCAACATTTCTGCTGTCGTCTTCTAACCAATTATTCTACCTGCATCGCACCCGAAAATCCACAGAGAAACAGTTGGGCCGTTCCCTCTTTGATGCCATCTTTTTATTGAGAATATTGACACAATGCTGCTATATATGAAGCGATTTCCGTCTTTGCCGCAAACATATCCCTTGCAAATGGAAAGGAATATATGGATTTCAAGGTACTTTTTACTGTTTTTGCAGCAGTCTTCGTAGCCGAACTGGGTGACAAGACACAACTGGCCACCATGCTGTTTGCTTCAGATAAGGAAGTAGGCAAGTTGACCGTATTTGTGGGCGCATCGCTGGCCCTGATTGTCTCATCTGCCATCGGCGTCCTGGCAGGCGGCGTTATTTCCCAATATGTCAGTGAAAGGAATTTGAGGTATATTGCAGGCGCAGGTTTTGTGGCCATCGGCATATGGACCTTTGTTAAAGCATGAATTCCACCCCCTTCATTCCATGGGGCCGTTATCATAGCACTTTACACCATATTTGCACTATAGAAGGAGGGAAAACCCATTTATTACACCAAAGAACGGTCCGGGCTGATCAAGCGCATCGGTCTCGGTCTCATTCATATCTATTACGGACAGGGAGTCGGCAAAACCACCCGCGGGGTGGGGCTGGCCGTCAGGGCTGCGGGCGTCGGGCTCGAAGTCAATTTCATTCAATTCATGAAATCGGGGACTTCCGGAGAAATCCATATTTTTGCCAACATTCCCAATATTCGCTACCAGTGTCCGGGAAAACACCCTTTTATTCTCTCCAAGGGGCCTGAAGCCATCCACTACGAACATGCCTCAGAAGCGCTTGAAAGCGCCCTTGATGCAGCGAGAAGCGGCGCCCAACTGCTGATCTGCGATGAAATCCTCAACACACTGATTTTCGGAATCCTGGAAAAAGGACAAATCATCGAACTGATGGAAAGGTGTAAAGGCAAGACGGAACTGGTCATGACCGGCGCCAGCGCTCCCGACGACTTCATTGAAATGGCGGACTATGTCACCGAATATAGGCAGATCAAGCACCCCTACTACGCAGGTGCCAAAGCACGACTGGGAATCGAATTCTAAAAAGATTTCCCCAATGTTTTTAATGGGGTTGGGTCCGGCTTGGGGCCGATCGGACTGCACGTTACAACTTTCAGCCTTCAGCCGGTACACGGATTTTCTGAACGGCGATCAGGCTGACAATACTCATACCTGCTCCCGCAAGAAAAGGAATCCGATAGTCCACCATCCAAAGAATGCCTCCCAGTGCCGGCAAAAACACGGCGGCAATATGATTGATGGTGAATCCCACCGCCATGCTGGGGGCAATATCCTTCGGATCCCCCACTTTCTGAAAATAGGTGCGAATGGCAATGGCAAAATTAAAGAAAATGTGGTCCAGGACGTAGAGAAAAGAGACCAGGAGCTTTGAATCCACAAGGGCATAGGCCAAAAAGATGAAAAGAAGGCTGAAATATTCCAGGGAAAGAATTTTTCTTTCACCGACGCGCACAATATATTTTCCCACCATAGGGCTCAGGAAATAATTGATCACATTGTTGATCACAAAAAGCGCCGTCACCTCCTGCACGGAAAATTCAAATTTTTTCACCAGCAGCAGTACGGCAAATGCCATGAAAATCTGCCGTCGGGCGCCGGCCATGAATGTCAGGAAATAGTACAGCCAGTATTTCTTGCGAAAAATCATTTTTTTGTGCTGGGGAATGATATTCTTGTCCACGGGATTTCGGGTGAATGCCCAGAGACCCGCGGCAAAAATCAATCCCCCGATGGTCAGGTATGTGCTCCTGAAGCTTAAAAAATGCGAAATAAGGAAAACGAAGATACCGATACCGATACTGGAAGCGGCGGCGATACTGCGTAATCTTCCAAACACCACGGGACTTTGGTATTTGTCAAAATATTGAAGGGTCAGGGATTGATTGGTCGTCTCGTAGTAATGAAACCCGAAACTCATAAGAACGGTGGTCATCATCAACCCCGCATATGAGGGAAAAACCCCCGTGAGGGCAAAGCCTGCCCCCAGCACAACAATGGAGATGGCGGATAGCCGGTGCTCCCGGATCACCATCATGACAAACACGGCAAGAAACGTCAAAAATCCTGGAATCTCGCGCACCGACTGAATCATGCCCACCTGTTCCCCTGAAAGATGAACCTGTTCCACGGCAAAATTGTTGAACAGCATCGTCCAGGCCTGAAGGCCGATGGTGGAACTGATGGTCAATACCATCAGAAAGCGAAACATGGGATTTTGTTTTAACTGCGTCATATGCCTTGGTAAGCTGAAAGTGATATCACTTAGGCTTCTACAAAGACCTGTTGATCAGAGGCAACTCCGCCCCCCTTTGTAACGGGGTGCATAGTAGGTATTGGTAAGCGAATCCGTGCGAATGGTCCTGCCTTTCCCCGGTGCGTGAATAAATTTTCCATCCCCCACATAGATTCCTACATGGGAAACCCGGTTTCTGCCGGTGGTATCAAAAAAAACCAGATCTCCTTCGTTCAAAAAGTCCCTTGTGATCGGTTTTCCCACGTGATATTGCTCCCTCGAAGTACGTGGCAATGCAATGCCGTTCAGATAGTAGACGGCCATCACCAGCCCGCTGCAATCGAATCCGATTTCCGCCGAGTTCCCGCCCCACCGATATGGCAGGCCTATAAAACTGCGGGCGGTTTCTACAATTTCAGACCTGAGTTCCTCTTTTTCAGTTTCTCCTTTCCTTCCGAAAGCTGCATGGGCATTGGGAGGAATAATATAATAGTCATCAATGACGCCGTCACGAACCAGTCGACCCGCACGTCTTCGGGCTTCCATCAGTGAAGAAAAATCGCCGAAACGAACCTTGATCAGATTTTTCTTTGTTCGAAAATAGTAGGCATCGATACCCCTTTGTGCAAGAGAGCGGGCAAGGAGAACCGCGTTATCCACGTCACGAAAAGCGCCCAATTGAATTGTGTAGCCAGTCAGAGTGGGCATGGTTTCAGCCGGTATGGGGGCAAAACCGGGTTTCTGGGATTTGTTCGCGCACCCTTGGGCCACAACGACCATAAGACCCCACATGAACAAGTTGCCCAGCATACTCAGAGAATGGCGGTTCAAGCGTTGGCACATGAGCTGTTTCTGGATCTATTAGTTGAAAGGGGTTTCTCCTTCGCCACCAAACGGCGGCCGGCCGTAATCATTTTCCCATGAAGGGGGCGCGTCACGAGAGAGGCGGTACTGCCACCCCGATGCGTTGTAATCTTCCTGTAAATCCGCGCAAGACATCACAATAACGCTCAACCCCAGAATGGAAAAAACCGCCATCGCCCACTTCATGCACTTTCTTAAATTCCGCATCATTTTCTTTTCCTTCCCGTTCATGGAGAAATTGTCTTCCCAACCAGGATTGACTTATCACCGCGTATTGGTTACGCTTCTTGTCCATTGGCAAAAAAATCCGATTTATTCATTATTAAACATCCACCTTATATCATACTCGGAGCTATCAGTACCAGCATCAAAGCATTTTTTCTACCTGGTAAGTTGGGTCCGTCCGGTGGCGATGCTGTAACAGCGGATTGCGGTTTGCGGAATATGAATTATCTTAATTTAAGGAAATCGTAACCTTTTTGTTTTTTCAGTCTCTAAAGAGACAATAATTGACAATACGAGGGAGGAAAATAATGCCCATTTATGAATTTAAATGTAAAAAGTGCGGAAACCTCTATGAGTCGCTTTGTTTCCGGTCAAACGGCGAGGATAAAGGTCCCTGCCCTTCATGCGGTGCAGAGGAGAGTGAAAAGCAACTCTCCACCTTTTCATCCGGAGGATCCGGTTCCGATCTGAGTCTGGGTGGTTTATCTTCTGCCGGGTCGTGCGGATCCCACGGCGGTTTTTCGTGAGCCGGATGATCCGACAGCCGTGTGCTGTTAATAAAATGTCAGGGAAACAATCTTCTATGGAAGCATCCAACACGAAAAAAGAAGGGAAAGACATGAGTATCTGGATCATATTGGCGGTCATAGCATTGTGGGTATTGCTGCAAGCCTACATTTTGCCCAAAATGGGCATCTCCACGTGAATGAGCAACAGTTGCCAGGTAGGCGACAAGCGGCCCAAGGTCATAGAAACCATCGACAAGAAATAGTTTTTGTCGAAAAACGTCACTTATTCGTTTTCAAAAATCCCCCATTTGTCTTTACGGAGGACAGCTTCAATGGTTCTGCTGAAGGGCATGGGGGATTTTTTTGTGTGTTGACGTATCTGTCTTTTTGTGTTAGCGGCCTTCAGGATACTTTAATGAAGTGCGGATGAAATGATTTTGTTTTTATAGTGCAAAGAGCGTTATTAGAAATTGCAATTGGGAGGAAACCGATGAACGTAAAAAAAGCGGATCTGGCCGGTCCCGGCATCGGCGATTATGCTGAAATCGAGCGTATCCTGCCCGACGACTATGTCTCTCTTCTAAGCCCCAAGGAAACCCAACTGGCGCTTTATGCCGCCAAAGATTACATCGAAGAAAATCTGTGCAGAAAACTCAATCTGATGCGGGTCACCGTTCCGCTCATTGTGGATGAGGAAAGCGGCGTAAACGATTATCTGGATCGGGACGGCTCCAGAACGCCCATCCAATTTCACATTTCCAATGATCACGACAAAAATCCCATTGATGCGCAGGTGGTTCAAGCCGCCACCAAATGGAAAAGGGTCGCGCTCAAACAGTTCGGATTAAAGACGGGCGAAGGACTCATCACGGACATGCGTGCCATCCGCAAGGACTATTTCCTGGACCACGACCACAGCGTCTATGTGGACCAGTGGGACTGGGAGCTAGCTATCTCTAAGGATCAGCGTAACCTGCAGTTTCTAAAACAGATTGTGGAAAAGATATGGAAAGTCTTAAAAGGCGCGGAAAACCACGTTCAAAGCCTTTACCCAAATCTCAAAATCGATAACTATCCGGATCTGCCGGAAGAACTCACCTTTCTGCACGCCGAAGACATTCTGGCCAGATACCCCCATATGCCACGCAAACAACGGGAAACGGCAATTGTGAAGGAACATAAGGCTGTCTTTATCTACGGTATCGGCTGGACCCTCGAAGATGGCTTTCCCCACGAAATGCGAGCCGCCGATTATGACGATTGGGTAACGGAAACGGTTTCCCAAGACGGCCGGCCAATGCACGGTTTAAACGGAGACATCCTCATCTGGAACCCTGTTACGCGACGACGCCACGAACTCACCAGCATGGGTATCCGCGTCAATGCCGAAACCCTGAAGCGACAACTTGAAATCACCAACCAGATGGATTTCCTGAATATGCCGTATCATCAGGCCGTTTTGAACCATGACATCCCGCTCAGCATCGGTGGCGGCATCGGGCAATCCCGAACCTTCATGAGCCTGCTAAAGAAAGCACATCTGGGAGAGGTGAGCGCCACGGTCTGGCCCAAAATTTTGAAAGACATGTGCGCCAGGAAGAATATTCATGTGATTGAATGAGACTTTTTCGGATCATTTAAGAGGCCTAAATTCATTTTCCGTATCCATGCCTATGAAATACGGAAACAACCGTGAAACCTTAAATTTATAGCATAAAAGGAGGGTCTATGGCGGAAGAAATCAAGGCAGGATGTGCACGTCCCACTGGCGGACCGGTGGGAGAGGCGATACCCGAATCAACCCCTGAAACCGCACCCCTGAAAAAGGAGGAAAAGCGCATGATCCAAGTGGGAAAAAAAGCACCCGACTTCACAGCGCCGGGTTACCGACAAGGGAAGTTTATCAACATCAAGTTATCGGAACACCTTGGAAAATGGGTGGTCCTCTGTTTTTATCCCGGTGATTTCACCTTTGTCTGAGCCACTGAAATTTCAGCAGTTGCTGAAAAATACCCCGAATTCCGGAAATTGGGCGTGGAAGTCCTTTCCATGAGCATCGACAGTATGTTTGTGCACAAAATGTGGGATGACCATGAACTGAGCAAGATGGTGGACGGCGGCGTCCCCTTTGCCATGCTATCGGACGCGGGCGGTCGCGTGGGCAAAGCCTACGGCGTATACGATGAAGATGGTGGTGTTGAAAACCGTGGCAGATTTCTCATCGATCCGGACGGCGTCATTCAGGGCTTCGAAGTGCTGACCCCGCCCGTGGGACGAAATGTGAATGAGACCCTGCGGCAGATTCAGGCATTTCAACTGGTTCGTGCTTCCGAAGGGACCGAAGCGACGCCATCCGGATGGAAACCCGGCAAAAAGATCCTTAAACCGGGTCCCGATCTGGTGGGCAACGTGTGGAAAGAATGGAAAACCGACATGGCTTTTGATTAATCCGCATTCCTTCATGCATAGGGGGGTGAAGCGGCGGAACAGGCATCACCCCCTGCGGTTGAATATCACCATGCCAAGAATGATCAGGGCCATCCCCATTACGTGGTATCCCTCAATTCCCAGAGATAGAGGGGCAACAGCATCAACGTTCTGCGGCCTTCCCCCGATTGTCCCGAACAAAGGGGCCGTAGCCGTAGACGACGATGGGCACAAAACCGTCTGCAGCCAATGTAACGTTCTCCCAAGAAATGCGCTCCTGTCATTTACTCAGAAAGGTTGGTATTGATTTCTCAAAGTTGGTATTGTATTTTAATTAAGATAACATGAGGGGGTTTTGGCGTTGCATGGAAAACCGAATCAAAGTGGGGGTCAGCACGTGTCTTCTGGGCGAGAATGTCCGATACGATGGCGGTCATAAACTGGACCGTTACGTTCGGGATACATTGGGAGAATACATGGATTTCGTCTCCGTATGCCCGGAGGTGGAATGCGGCATGCCGGTGCCCAGAGAGGCCATGCGGCTGGTGGGCGATTCCGAATCACCGCGACTGGTCACAATTCGAACTCAGAAAGACATGACGAAACAAATGCTTGACTGGGCCACCATCCGTGTTCTGCAGCTTGAATCAGAAGACCTTTGCGGCTACATTTTCAAGAGCAACTCCCCTTCCAGCGGCATGGAGCGGGTCAAGGTTTACAATGACAACGGTATGCCGCAAAAAAAAGGTGTTGGTCTCTTTGCCAAAGCCTTTATGGAGCGGTTCCCCCTGCTGCCCACAGAGGAAGAGGGGCGTCTTCATGATCCTCGACTGAGAGAAAATTTCATTGAAAGCATTTTTGCCCTAAAACGCTGGCGGGAAATCAAAAAGGAAGGTTTCACAAGAGGAAATTTGGTGGCGTTTCACACCTGCCACAAACTTCAACTCATGAGCCACAGTATCACGGCATATCGCGCCATGGGGAAACTGGTGGCCGGGAACAACGAAATGCCGGTAAATGAACAGTACCGCCAGTACGAAACCCTTCTGCTCAAAGCACTCCGTCTGAAATGCACGGTCAAAAAACACACCAATGTGCTGCAGCACATGATGGGCTATTTCAAAAAGCAGCTGTCCCCGGATGAAAAACGGGAACTTCTGGATGTCATTTTTCAATATCACGGCGGCATGACACCCCTCATCGTACCGGTGACCCTCTTTAATCATTATGTTCGCAAATACCATAAAAGCTATCTCAAAAAACAGACCTATCTGAACCCGCATCCCACGGCGCTCAAACTCAGGAACCATGCCTGAACCGAAAAACACAGTTAAGAAAGGGCCATTTCAGGGGAACGGAGGATAACATGGACAATTCAGTTAAGAGCCGAAGGATATTGATTCTTCTGGCAATCCTTTGCACCTTTTGTATATTGGTATTCCTATCTGCTGAAAGATCGTTCGCGAAAACAAGTCGCGGCATCAAAGTATCCGTGAAAGACGTTTCAGGCAAGGAAATCCCCTTGTACACGGGAAGTTACGCGCTTCTTATTGGTGTCAGCGATTACACCGCAGGATGGCCGGACCTTAACAACATTCCCAGTGAACTGGACCGAGTGGAAAAAACACTCAGGAAACAGGGCTTTCGGGTAACCCGAATCATGGGCCCCGACAGCAAAGCCCTCACCGACTCTTTTGAAGAATTCATCGACAAATACGGATTTGATACGAATAATCGGTTGCTTTTTTTCTTTTCCGGACACGGCCACACCCGAAAAGGAGGAGAAAAAGGGTATCTCGTTCCCACGGATGCGCCCCATCCCCTGAAGGATGAGCGCGGTTTTCTCCGTAAAGCGCTTCCCATGGACCAGATCATCGCCTGGTCCCGCCAGATGGAAGCCAAACATGCGCTTTTTCTATTCGACAGCTGCTTTTCCGGAACGGTATTCAAAATCAAGGCACTGCCCATAAGACCGCCCCATATCACACATGCCACGTCACTTCCTGTACGCCAGTATATTACCGCGGGCGATGCCGGTGATGCCGTACCGGCCGCAAGTGTTTTTACGCCGGTATTCATCGATGCATTGGAATACGGCTGGGCCGATTTAAACGGGGATGGTTATGTGAGCGGCACGGAACTTGGCATCTACCTGCAGGAAAAAGTGCCGCAACATACCGCCCAGACGCCTCAATATGGAAAAATAAAAGACTACAAACTATCCCGGGGAGACTATATCTTTCTCATTAAACAGGAGACGGAAAACGGCACCCTTCGGGTGGAAACCACACCGCCAGGAGCCAAAATCCTAATCGAAGGTCGATTAAAGGGCACCTCTCCTCTGGAACTGACCGGATTAAAACCGGGCCGTTTGACCGTCGAAGCCAAAAAAGACGGCTACGTGCTATGGAGAGAACAGGTCCTGCTTCGAAAAGACAGACCAGTTGAAGTCAACCCGGTTCTCCAAAAAATTATTGAAAATGGCATATTGGTAATAAAATGCGACATAAACCAGGCACGTTGGTACCTGGACGAGGGTTATGCCGGCAGAACACCTGATGAAATGAAAGACGTATCTCCCGGCAGTCACAGAATTACCGTAAAAACAAAAGGCAATCCCGACTGGAGCGAACTGGTCAATGTTCAACCCGGCAAGCGGGTTACGGTCAACGCGCAATTCCGCTCAGAGGCCAAGAAGGCCGAACCTCGAGATAGCCGGCTCTATGTTGACACGGATCCTGAAAATGCCACGGTGAGAGTCATGAATATAGGGCCGAAGTATCATCTTGGAATGCCCCTTGCGCCGGGGAGCTACCATGTGAACGTGTCCGCACCGGGATTTGAGGCAAAGGATCAATGGATACAGCTTTCAAAGGGAGAAGATCGCCACATCCATATTCATCTCGCCAAGGCCCAGCCAACGCTCACCCAAGAAAAGCGCAAACATTCGACGCATGCCACCCCACCGACCATCAGGAAGATTTCAGGTCGAGACGGAATTTATGTGGTCTTCAACAACGGTATCGTTAAAGACACGAAAACGGGTCTCGAATGGAAAGCGGGTCCGGAAAAAAACACGAACTGGGAGGAAGCGAGCGCGTGGGTTGAAAACTTAAATCTCGAAGGCGGTGGATGGCGGATGCCGACAAAAGACGAGATAAAGAGTCTTTACAAACCGGGAACCGGGTCCTGCAATATGACGCCCCTTTTCAAAATCAGCGCATGGTGGGTCTGGACGGGGGAAACCAAAAGCCCTGGAGATGCCTGGATTTTCTATTTTTCCGGCGGCTATGGGTATTGGCTCAATCGCGGCACTTCAGATAATCTACGCGCCTTTGCAGTGCGATCGGGAAGCATTGGAGACAGCCCTGATCAACGATACGTCAACATTCATAAAAAGGAGGCAACAACACCTTCCACCAATAAACCGTCCGGCAAGGCTTCAAAGCAGGAAACGGAATCAGGAGGTTTATTCAAAGACGTCAAAAATGCCTTTCAATCCTTCAAGGAAAACGTCTTTTCATCCCCTCCCGATTCTTCCGGGGCACCCACCGAAAATCAGAATAAAGATGACAATTCCAATGCCGTCGAAGATGGAGACTTAGACCCCTCTTTGGATACCGGAGCCTGATATGGATAAAAGCTTAACAGACATGACTTCAGAAGGCTAAGGCAACTCTGATGATTAAAAAGGCACCCTATGGAAAAGATCTGAAAGCCCGGTTGAAAGCAGCCTCCAAAGACAGGCTTTACCATTTTACGCTTTCAGAGGGCACAATCCGGGGCGCAATTCTTCATGCAACCCGCATGATCAATGAGATGCGGAGCAACCATGGGCTCGGTATTCTTGAAACGCTCGTCCTGGGACACGCCTATATGGCCGCCGCATTGATGTGTGCCAATCTGAAGGGTGATGAACGGATCGGTCTCAAAATAGACTGTACCGGACCCGTCAAAGGACTCTATGTGGAGGCTAACGCCTTTGGGGAGGTCAGGGGCTACCTGAAAAACGTTCCCATTCCCATGGAAAAGCCCCTTGAAAATTTAGACCTCGCTCCATTTTTCGCAGCCGGCATCCTTTCCGTAAGCAAAGTATTTCGGGAAGCGAAGCAGCCCTTTACGGGTCAGGTTGAACTCAAGTACGGCAGCATCGCCAAGGACCTGGCCTATTATTATTCAACTTCCGAACAGACACCGTCGGTTTTCAACCTGAGCGTCAAATTTGATTCCGAAGGAAATGTCACCGGTGCAGGCGCCCTTCTCCTGCAGGTCATGCCGGGCGCTGACGAATCCACCGTCGATATTCTCGAAAGCCTGCTATCCCGTCTGCCGTCCATCGGCACGGCATTTGCCGAAGGAAACGAAGCGTTGGAACTCATATCAGAGAATTTCGAAAAATTGAACCCGCAATTTCTGGGAGAGCACAGAATCGAATTCATGTGTCATTGCAGCCGTGACCGGGTAAGAAATATGCTGACCATGCTCCCTGAAGAGGATTTGAGAGATATGGCTCTAAACGGTCCCTTTCCCGTGGAAATAAAATGCCGCCACTGCGCAACCCCCTACCGGTTCAACCAAAAGGACCTCTCCAAAATCATGTCCGGAATCAACCCATGAAACGCGTTTTCGCCATACAACATAAGGGTTTCGTCTTCTTGTTAAACCGTGAACCGGCAACAATCAACCATCATCTTCCGGCATCTCCAGGGTGATCCTGCCAAGTTTTCCTTTTCTGAAGTCACCTAGGACCATTCGCGATACGCGCATATGGTCGACACCCCGATTCTTTTGAATGCAACCCCTTTTAAGCGCGATTTCTTCCAGAATTTCATAGGATTCCTTGCCTGCAACCTCTACGCCATAAACATCCCTCAATTTTTCGGATGTCAGAACCTTCAACCGTTCCAAAAGCGACATGGAAAGGGATTCCAGATCAAGCACCTCATCTTTTACAGCGCCTACCATGGCCAGTTTCAGAAGGGCTTTTTCATCATCTCTCGGCCATAGGATTCCGGGTGTATCCAGCAGCTCCAGCCCCAAGGGCGTGGTCACCCGCTGTTTAACCTTCGTCACTCCGGGTTTGTTGGCAATTCGCGTCTTTCTCTTTCCGGCAACAGCGTTGATGATGGTGGATTTTCCAACGTTGGGTATGCCCACAACCATGGCGGAAACGGCCCTTTTTTGATCTTTCGGAACCTTAGACCTTGATTTTCCGGCCAAAACCATTCCACGGGCAGCGCCGGCAAGACGTTTGATGCCTTCCCCCCGGGTGGCATTGACCCTAAAAGCCGTAAAACCCTTGCGTTTAAAATATTCGATCCACACCCGGTCGCCGTTTTCATCACTGAGATCACATTTGTTCAAAACCACAACTCTGGACTTTTGATGAATGACCCGGTCAATGCGCGGGTCCCGGCTTGAAAGGGGGATCCGCGCATCCAGAATTTCGAAAATCACATCGGCAAACTTGAGGTTTTTTCGTAACACCTCTTCCGATGATCGCATATGTTTGGGAAACCAGTTTATCGGCATTTGACAACTCCGCGATAATGTGCCCTTTTTAATGAAACTCCCTGCCCGAAAAAGGTTGCAGTAAAACATATTTCAATATCAAGCACAAGCATCGCCAAGATAACCGTTCATGTTCCCACGAGGAAAATCATTGAATTTTGAAAAAAAGTTGCAATAAATGATGACGATTTGGTATATACAACACCACTATAAGACTTTGCTTGAACAGCGGGTACCTAAAACTTCTTTAAGTGTGGCACTGGCACCAATTGATGAAACCGGAAAATCACGCATTGGTCATTGAAAAATCCGATTCCCTTAACGCCGAATTCTCTTTCGATCTGTCGGAACAAAAGACGCTTCAGATCAAGTTCCAAGGCGATTGGATACTGGAGAACAAACGCCCTTCAATCAGTGCATTAATCAAACAGATGGATTCTGAAGCTGCCGTCAGGCAGATCACTTTTGATACCCTGGGACTTTCCAGATGGGACAGTGCACTCCTCATATGCTTAACGAAAATCATCGAAAAGGCATCTCAAAAGGATATACCCCTCGATGGGAAAGGGCTTCCGGAAGGGGCCTTCAAACTTCTGGATCTCGCAAGCACCGTGCCGGAAAAAAAGGGCGTTCATA
This sequence comes from delta proteobacterium NaphS2, assembly GCA_000179315.1. Classification (GTDB taxonomy): domain Bacteria; phylum Desulfobacterota; class DSM-4660; order Desulfatiglandales; family Desulfatiglandaceae; genus NaphS2. The sequence continues at coordinate 2,272 of ADZZ01000482.1, read as the reverse complement.
AGAAAAACGGCCGCCCATCCTTCCTCTTTCAGGTGGGATCTGAATCCGTCGCTTTCTTCAATTCCTTTCTGGAGGCTTTGGGATTTGTGGGGGAAGCGTTTAATGCGTTTTCCAAATTTTTGACCGGAAAAGCACGTTTTCGCCGTTCCGATTTGATGCGAATCATCCAGGACTGCGGCATCGAAGCCCTCCCCATTGTGTCTCTCATCAGCCTGCTGGTGGGACTGATTCTTGCATTTGTGGGAGCGGTTCAGTTGACCATGTTCGGCGCCCAGATTTATGTGGCCAATCTGGTGGGCATTGCCATGGTCCGCGTTATGGGTGCCGTGATGGCGGGCATCATCATGGCCGGACGTACAGGTGCGGCATTTGCCGCCCAGCTTGGCACCATGCAGGTGAATGAAGAGATAGACGCCTTTAAAACCATGGGAATCTCCCCCATGGAATTTCTGGTATTGCCGCGCATGCTGGCTTTGACCCTGATGATGCCTCTCCTATGTCTCTACGCGGATCTCATGGGCATTCTGGGAGGTTTTATTGTAGGGGTCGGGATGCTGGACCTGAACATGATGGAATATTACAATCAGACCAAAGCGGCAGTCACTCTGAGCGACCTTTGGATCGGCATTGTGCAGAGCGCCGTTTTCGGTATGCTGGTGGCGCTTGCCGGCTGTCTGCGTGGCATGCAGTGCGGTCGCAGCGCATCGGCCGTCGGGGATGCCACCACCTCCGCAGTGGTCACCGGCATCGTCAGCATCATTGTGGCAACCGCCGTCATCACGGTCATCACCAATATGATGGGAATCTGATACATCTGAACGGCAAGCTTAAATCGAAAGGCGAAATGTCTAATCAGGAGACCGATAAAGCATGAACGGAAAGGCAAGTAAGACCTTGATCGGCGCCTTTGTGGTGGGTGCTGTGATTCTCATTGTGGCCGGCCTGATGGTGTTCGGCGGCGGTAAATTCATGAAAAGAACACAGGAATTTGTGTGCTTCTTCGAAGGTTCCGTCAAAGGATTGAACATGGGCGCACCGGTATTGTTGGGCGGCGTAAAAATCGGTTCCGTAAAGAGCATTACAGTTGAATACAACCAGAAAATCCTGACTTTTTTTGTACCCGTTGTTATTGAAATCGAGTTGGATAAAATACGGTTGGTCAAGGGTAAACGCATACCCATTGATGAGATGCTGCCCCGGCTCATCAAGAAAGGGTTGCGGGCACAACTCAATATGGGCAGTTTCATCACAGGCCAGCTTATCATCGAACTCGATTATTATCCCAATACTTCGGTCCAACTGCTTGGCCTGAGCAGCGAATACCCCGAAATCCCTACCATCCCCTCAACATTTCAGGCGATTTTTGAAACGCTGAAAAAATTGCCCCTGGAAGAAACGCTGAGAAACCTCATATCAGCCGTCCAAACCTTTGAAAATATCCTGAAGTCCCCTGAAATTCCGGAGATACTCAAGTCCGCCAACCTGGCGCTCGCGGATGTCCGCCGCTTAGTCAATAATGTGAACGACCGCGTCGGTCCCTTGGCGGAGGATCTTGATGCGACGGTTGCGGAATACAAAAAAATCGCCACCAATGTAAATGAAAACGTGGACCCCCTGATGGAGAATGTCAACGATACCGTCAAGGATGCACGAATCCTGGTCAAGAACTTGGACGAAAAAGTAAAATCACTTGCCACCAAGATCGCAGAGGGCCTTGAGGCATCCCACGAAGCCATGGAACAAGCCAGAAAAACCTTGAAACTTTTCCAGTCTCGGCTTGGAAAGGATTCACCGCTCCTGAACCAGTTGGAAAATACGCTGCGGGAATTCGACGAAATGGCGCGTTCCATCCGGTCCCTGGCCGATTATTTGTCACGTCATCCCGAAGCACTGCTGCGGGGAAAAAGTCCATCCCTGAGGAGATAAGAATATGCAACGTTTCTTTCCTTTTCTCAAAACATTTGTTTTCATCGTGGCGTGCCTCTGGACACTGGGTTGCGCCACGAGTCCGCCCACCGAATTCTACCTGCTGAGCCCATTGCCGCCTGCATCGGGCACAAAAACCGGATCTGCTCAAGACCAACCCCCTAAGACCATACGCGTGGATGGTGTTGTCGTTCCGGGATATCTGGACCGGGATGAAATTGTCACCCGGATCAACGAAAACCAAATTCATCTGGCCGATCTCAATCAGTGGGGAGAATCCCTTCGCAACGGCCTTACCAACATACTGGCGCTAAACCTCTCCCGGCTGCTTCCTTCGGAAAATCTT
>ADZZ01000483.1 GCA_000179315.1 delta proteobacterium NaphS2 | reverse complement strand
AAAAAAAAGCGATGCATGATGCGGAAAGTCGGACGAAAAGCTTTCTAAACTTCAATCGAGATCATCTGCAACAACGGATCGAACTGATGAAAGCCCTTTCTCAAATCCCCAAGAAACGGCAGGTTCGACCCGTGCTGACACGCTTCGGAATTTCTCCCAATCGCTTTTATGTGCTTAAAAATCGGTATATGGTTTATGGCGTATGGGGGTTGGTGGATTTGGTACAGCAGGGCCGAACCAGAGAAAAGATTTCCGCCGAACTTGAACTCCAAATCATTGAACAACGGCTCATGGATCCTTCCCTGTCCGCGCCCAAAATGATAAAAAAACTGAACCTGAAATGTTCAACGGCCAATGTTCAAAAAATCTATAAGCGGTGGGGGTTGGCAAAAATAAAAAGCCCTGTTTCTATCCGGGGGGTTCTGTCCGCTCCTGTTCCCGAAAAAGTTGAGAGAAAGGACACGGACCCAAGCCAATCGGTAAAATCACGCATTCCCGATTTGATTGAACAGGCAAGACTCAAGGTGAACCCGTCGTTTGCCCGTTTTGCCAAGGCCCTGTTTCACCGTAAGGTATCCATCAGCAATCCCGGCGCTATTATTGCGGCACCCTTTCTGGATCAATTAGGCGTTGTGGAAGCACTGCACACTTACGGTCCGGAGAACTTCCGGCCAACGGATATCACAAACAATATCATTGTCAATGTGTTGCGCATTATTGCGGGTTTCCCAACCATCAATGATTATACCATGAACTCGGATCGGTCCGTGGCGATTGGCGCCGGGCTCTCCTTAAACCCCGGCAAAAGCCGCTTCTACGACTCTTTTGACAAACTTCGGTTTGAACATCTGCAGGCATTGCGAAATGATGCATCCTGCCGGGCCAGGGAACTCAATCTTATTGAAGGCAGGCATATTGCCGTGGATTACCATTGTGATCCCTGCGACAGCCGGTATCCTGAAGACAAGGCGTTGTCCAAGTCCCCGGATAAAAACGGCAATCTGGTGTATGCCCACCGACCCCAAATCATTTGGGACAGCATGAATAACACCATCATCAATATTGCATACTGCGAAGGCAGGTCCCGTGCCCCTTCCGCGTTATTCAAGTTTTGCGAGGAAAATCTCTTCAAAATCATTGATGTGGATGTGATCGAAGAAATCTATGCGGATTCTGAATATACCGGTGAAAAACAGTTGATTTACCTCATGGTCCGCTCTGATTCCCACATCACCATGTGCCTGAAGCAGAATCCGAAAATCAAAAGTGGAAAGAAGAAACCATCAAACAGAAAAATGGCGGGATACGAAAAAACTATCGCATTG
>ADZZ01000484.1 GCA_000179315.1 delta proteobacterium NaphS2 | reverse complement strand
TACCACGCCGTTCGCAGTCGTCCCGGGCTGTAGACCCTTTCTAACACCCTTTCCTGCTTCACTTGAAACCTCCGTGACCCCTCCTCACGTTCAGGATTGCCGGGTTGCAGACGGCCTTTTGACCGGAACCGGACCCCTTATGGCCTTCGAGAAACTCCTTCTTGCGGCATTCCTGGCTTGGAATTCGGGTGTCCCCCTTCGGTTTTCTGATTCCATCTTTTCTCCTGCAACGCTATATCGACTCCTCAACGGTGTCACCATAGCTTCTCGTCCACGGCTTCCCATGTCTCAACGGCGCTGAAAAGACATCCAGGCTGCTTCACTGGTCGTCGGGATTTTCTCCTCCACTCCGTTACCGGGCTTCATCGGTCCCGACTTATCAGTACTATCCGTGGATCTGCCACCCTCTGACCCCTAACCGTTTCGGGGTTTCCTTATCGGTTCGATTTTCTGGCCTCTCTCGCAGCATTCGAGGTCAGGTCAGGAGGGCTTCCCTGGGTAAGACGCAGCACCTCCCCATATCCCGTCCAACTTCACTTCGGTTCTCCGGATATCAGGTCTCGCTCTCCCACGCCTGCTCGACCTCCTCCCCGCTGCCATATAGTTGGTTCGCTGTTCGCTACGTACATGGGTTCTGCCTCATGCTTCCTCCGGACAGCCCATTTCTGGCACTGCCCTTGCCCTGTTGGCGTAGCCCTTCCGTCCGGTAACGGCGGGCAGTTTTACTTCCGGCAACCCGTGTCAGAAGGACGGCGTCTACGTCATGCCAGGCGCACGTTAGTACCAACCAACCATTTGGTCAGGTTGAAAGTAGCAGAAAAAAAATCGTCTGTCAAGGAGAAAAACATCATCTTTACAAAAAACTGTGGACCAACTGAGTCCATCTCAAGAATTTTCATTGTTCACATTGTCAATTTGAAGCCATTACCAGCGAAGTTGAAGGGAATCTCCTATTTGATCTGACCAAAGTGCAGTACAACTATTTCTGCTATGTGAGCAACATGGGACTCTCCCCCATGGCTTCCCACAAATACTACGGGCAACGAGCGACCAGCGAGAATTGGATTGAGTGGTGCAAAAACCACATGGCTTCGGGCAGTATTCTGACGCAGGACTTCTGGGCGAACTCAGCTATTTTCCAAACCTGCATGATGGCTTACAATCTGATGGTATGGATGATGTGGCTGAACGACGAAGCTGGATTCAAAGAAGAACCCAACACCATCAGGATGTGGCTGATCACTGTTCCGGCGCGTTTGGTCACCCGCAGCCGCCGTTGGCATCTAAAATTGTCAAAGAGCTATCCGTTCAAAAAACGGTGGATATATCTGGAGGATTCGATTCAAAACCTGTCGTTCGCTTAACGGCGAGCCGGCAGGATCAAAAAAGGGGAACGGTCGTATAAACAGCGGGACCAGTTTGCCCGGCTGCAGCGGATTTTGAGCATTTGCTCACAATCCGCCGCGCCTACTGGCCCAGCACTATTGTTTTCAAGGCCAAGCGCCAAGAAAATGTTTTCCGGACCCATCGGATTCGGGGATAGAGCTACGGCTGCAACGGCCCATAATATAGATTGCAGAGGTATATCTCGTCTGACCGGCAAAGCCTATTAGGATCACACCAGCGGAGCTGGTGGTTTAATGAGATTAATTACGGATACAAAGATGCTTCCGGCGATTATTTCATCGCCATTGACACGGACAAATGCGATGGATGCGGCGACTGCGTTTCCGCCTGTCCCGCCGATGTTTTCCTGGTGGTGGACGAGGACCCCAACGACCCCATGAGAGACGAGCCGGTAGCCTTGGTGGATGCCGGTAAGAAGAAAAAACTCAAATATGAATGCGGTCCCTGCAAACCCGCTTCCGGCAGCCCGGTACTTCCCTGCGTAGCGTCTTGCAAGGCAGGGGCCATTTCCCATTCCTGGTAAAAAAACCAAAAGGGGTTGACGACATGAACCAGCTAAAATTAATGGCCTTGTCAAAAGCCCCCGAATCCGTCACCCCCGCGAAAGCGGGGGAGGGGGGAATCGTAGCTGTTCAAAGAGCCAAAAGTAGGCGTGCCCCCTTCAGCTTAGCCATTTATTTTATGTTTGTCCATAATCGCCAGCATCTCGTTATCGGTAGGTACGTGAAGGGCGCCAGTGCTAATCTTTGCTTTATCCAGATTGATCTTGATCATAGGCACTTGTTTTTGATCCATTAGAATTGCCGCTCCCCTCCTTATGACCTGGGGATACTTTGCTTTGTACAAGGATACAACCATCTCATATTCTTCGCTGTGACGATCAACAAATTGCGCCTCTCCGCGAATGATTATACTGCCTATCCTTGACCAATCCTCGTTATAGGCGTCAAAAATGGTCACAGCGACTTTATTATTTTGACGCAAAAATTGTAACTTTCTCGTCTTCGGGATGGGGCATATGTAGATGTATTTTTCATCAGAGGCATATATTAAGGGGTCTACTCGAGGCTCTCCAGAACGGCTAACAGTAGCGAGTGCGGCGAGTTTACGATACCAAATAAAACACACTATCTCAGACCATGAATAGCTGGGACCAATTATTTCAGGCATGGTTTAAATCCCTCCTTATTTGCTTAGGTGCACCGTTTGATTTTGATAAGACATTGTTTTTTTCATCCCATCTCCGGGCGAAGTCTGGTCAATTCCACCGGTCGGAGATGAACTGATATCTCTGTGACCGGGTCCTTTTTAATAATGACGTTCTTCAACCAGGAGCGGTCATCCTTTTCAGGATAATCAAGCCTTATGTGCGATCCCCGCGATTCTTTTCGGGCAAGTGCGCTCAATGCAACACTTTTGGCAACCGACAACATAAACCTTAGCTCAAGCGCATCGAACAATTCGGTATTGTACTTATTCATTCCGGATATGGTCATGTCCGGTAATTTTTCTTCAATGGCGGAAAAAATCCTGAGCCCCTCTTTAAGTTTCTTTTCTTCTCTAACCGGCCCTACCTTTTCCCACATGGCTTTTTGCAACTCTCTTTTTAATTGAATTACCCGGCATTTGCCTTTTTTCCCAATCATGCTTTTTAGCCTCTCCACCTGAAAATCGATTAATGACCGGTTAACCTCCGGAGCATCCTGCCCGGTAATTTCCAGGGCTGCCCTTTCCCCGGCCCTTTTTCCGAAAACAAACAACTCCGTCATGGAAACCGATCCTAAGCGGTTTCCCCCGTGGACCCCGCCGGTTACCTCACCACAAGCCAGGAGGTTTTCAACGCCTCTCACTTCACCCCATTCATTTATAACAATCCCGCCCATAAAATAGTGGGCAGAAGGATAGACATCCCAGGGCGCTTCCCAATCGGCCTCTTTCGGCCCGTAGGCTTTTCTGATAATATCAGTAAACGGCTTAAACAACCCCTCGGAATAGGATTGATAAAGGAATTTCCCCTGGGGATGATCTTTATTGGCCTTCAGATCGAGAAGACATCCGCCGTGTTTTGTACCATTGCCCTTTTCCACCTCCAGGATAATGGCATTGGCCACCTGAGCCCGGGTCTTTAAAGCAACTCCGGAAAGGATCTCCTTTCCGTGAACATTTGTTAGGATGCCTGCCGGCCCGGCGGTAAAAGGTTCTCCGACAACAATGCCCAACATTCCCGAAGGATGCGTGAGGGAAAAAGGAATGTACTGAATTTGTTCCATATCGACTAACTCGGCCCCGGCGTTAAGCGCCAAAGCAAAGCCGTCGCCGGTGGTCGCCCGTGACGTGTCGGTATGGGGATAATAAATCCAACCCCCGCCGCCGGTGGCAATAAGCGTCTTTTTAGCTTTGATAACAATAATTTCCCCGGAGGTCAGTTGCCAACAGACGGCCCCCAACACCTTGCCGTCTTCTTTGAGAAGGTCAAATACAATCGTTTTTTCCAGGGTCCGAATATTTTCGCTCCGTGAAACCCCCTGTGACAACCCCTGACCCACTCCCGGTCCGGTTGAAGGAAGGACCAAAACCCGGGGGGCGGTGTGTCCCCCCGGCTGCATCAGAACCTCAGCGGATATTTTCCCCTGTCTGTTCCTATTTACCATCCCCCCGAACCGTTCCAGTAAAATGGCGGCATCGTGGGCATCCCTTGCCAGTATCCGGCAGAGTTTCTGATTGTTCAGATATTCCCCCCCCACAATCATATCCTGAAAAAGATCCTCTCCTTCCCGGAAGGCATCGAGACTTCCGTAAGTCATGATGCCGCCGATAATCCGGGTGTTGCCGTAGCCAATATGGTCTTTGGAAACCAGAATGACATCGGCACCTTTTTCGCCGGCTACGATTGCGGCAGTAACGCCGGCGCCCCCACCCCCGATGCACAAGAGATCACAACTTTTTTCAATCATCAGAACCCTCCCCGAGTAACGCCAAAAATGGACGAATAACAATTTTATTAAGAGGAATGCCCGATATGCACGTACAGGCGGAGCAATCCATGCAATTCAATATCCCCATCTCACGTGCCTGGGAAACCCGGTCCAGGCAATCGCGGCGATCATAATGAAGTTGGGCCAGCTTGACAAAACCGAGCGGGCCGCCAAAGGAATCGTTTTGGCAATCATAGGTGGGACAGGAAGAAAGGCAGGCAAAACACTCTCTACAACTCATGAGTTTGCTATGCTCAGGCGGTTGAAGCAAGGTTTCCGGTTCTTCATCCGGATCTTTTTCTCTCACAACATAGGGTCTGAATTTCGCTAGATAACTGAAAAAAGGCCTCCGATCAAAAACCAGGTCTCTTATCAGGGGCAGATGTTTAAGCGGTGTTATTTCCGCATCAGCGGTTATCCGGGCCATACAGGCATACCGGGGATGCCCATTTAGATTGACCACACAAAGACCGCAATTTTGGGCCCGACACCCGTGCTCAAAAGCCAAAGAAGAATCCCGGGTGTCGTAGATCTTCATGAGCGCTTCCAGTACCGTACTTTTTTCTTCGACTGAAACTTCAAACTCATCAAATTTATCCTTAACCTTTCCTTCCGGGTCATGTCTCAGGACTTTTACCTTAATTTTTCCCATACTATTTTCTCCCAGTTGAATATTCATCAGCCAAGTTTTTCCATATTCCGTTTCCGCTGGCTGAGGGTCCGGCAGCCCAAAAATACGGCAGCCGATTGACATTATTTAAAAATAGGCAAACGCTCCTAAATTTTCACGAAAAAGTTAATTCGTCCCTGTGCCCGAAACCCAACTCATTATTGATGAAGTATATCCTTGAAGGCATTAATTTATAAAACTTGACCTTTGCCACCTTTTGAACTATGGCCTGACCAAGCCTTTGAGGGGAAAGTAGAAAATCAGCCACATCGGGGAATTTTTTTACATAGGCCCTGGCGATTCGCCCATTCTTCAATATCCCCCCTATGTTTTCAACCAGACCTTCCAGTTGTATTCCTTTGATGGTAAGCCAATTGGAATAATCCTCGTTAATAGTGGCAGACACCCGTGGATTATAGGAGAAATTCTCGCCATGCCGGCTGGAGGGACTGCTGAGAAAATAGAGATAAAATTCGATGTTCACATAAAATACCGTGGCGGCATGGACCAACCCATCCTTTTCCGTGGCCAGGGATACCGTATTGTGGCCTTTCATATATTCCAGAATAGTTTTTTTTAGCTGCCTTTCTTCTCCATTTACCAACGGAGTTTCCTGATGCATTGTCCTTCCCTCAACCGGGTTGTGTCAATAGCCCCACAGCTAAACATGGCAACCTTTAACTCATTAATCATGCCTTTTACTTTTTTTGTCACAGCCTCTCCCGACTCCATTGCAGGGGCCAAAAGGGGGAGGGCCATTCCCACGTAACTTGCGCCCAATGCCATTGCCTTGGCCATGTGCACCCCGTTGCGAATCCCGCCGGAGGCAATAATCGGAATATCTTTTACCACCTCGCAAAGAGAGATCAACGCATCGGCGGTCGGTACGCCCCAACCATCAAAATGAGCATTGGCGGCTGCGGAAAAATCACCTTTCAGGTATCTTGTGATCTTTACCCATGAAGTCCCGCCGGAACCGGCCACATCCAGCATGCTTACGCCGGCCTTTTTCAGCAGCATCGCAGCACTGTCGGAAAGGCCGAAACCGACCTCCTTGACAATCACCGGAACGCTGAGGTGTTTACAGATATACCCTATCTTCTCGGCCAGCCCCCTGAATTTAATATTGCCCCCCCCCTGAAATACTTTCTGCATGGGGTTAAGATATAACATCAACGCATCGGCCCCAATCATGTCCACGACTCTCTCACATTCCTCAAGGCCATATCCGTAGTTAAGGTAAACCGCTCCCAGATTCGCAAGGAGGGGGATATCAGGCGCGACGTCCCTCACCTGAAAAGAGGAAATCAGAGAAGGATCTTCGAGCCCCAATCGTTGAGAACCCACGGACATGACCACGCCAAGCTCCCGGGCGGCCATGGCCAGATTATGATTGATCTTGCCGGAAAGATCACATCCCCCTGTCATGGGCGAGATAATAAAGGGAGCGGAAATGGATTTCCCCAGGAAGCTACATGAGGTATCCACGTCTTCGAAATCAATTTCCGGCAACGGATTGTTAATAAAACAATAGTTCTCAAAGCCGGTTGTATTTAAAGACTCCACATTCTCTTCCAAACAGATCCGGATATGTTCCTTTTTATCTTGGGACGATGACTTTGTTTTTTGATGGATCACGCTTGATTTTTTTTTCAAAATTAAACCTCATCGAAATGGTAAACCGGGCTACCACCTTCCCCCTGAAACAAACCCGGAACCGTCAAATCACAGCCCTGTAAAGTATTTTTTTCAGTCTTTCCATAAGACCGTCCATATTTTCAGGGTATTGTATCTTCGTAACCGGAAGCCAACCCTGCCAATCTCCGAGGATGTCATCATAAAGCACGGAACATGCTCTGGAAATCTGAACAGGATTTTTGTTGTCCAGACCGGAAAGGCACATCTCAAGCCTGGCGCGAAGTTGAGACATTTCCGCGGCATTCTCCGCATGAAACACCACCACCATGGTTTCAGAGTTGGTTCGACCGCTTCCAAGCTTGCCGTACACGTGCCCAAAAGGAAATCTTCGCTCAAATTCATGCAGCAAAGAGATGCATTCCTCAAGGCTTTTTACGATTGCCGTTATCTTCCAGCAGCTATAGGCACTTCCCAACGTGATTTCACAACGACCCTCTTTCAATTGATGATAAAGGGACTGTATGCAGGGAAGACACCTTCCATAAATATTTGCCTTTGTTTTTTTTAACCCGGGATTACTTTCAAAACCGACCCAGAATTTACCGGTTTCGGTATAAGGGATTTTATCCAGGTAAATAGACCATTTATTCTTGCTCATGAAAGATCAATAAACCCCCAGCAATCCCTTATGTTTTGCAATTCTTTCCAAATACATGAACGAGATCAAACCGACGGTGATATACAGGGTGGAATTTACCAGCAAAATCAAAAAATCACCGCTTTTCAAAACGAAAAAAAAAGGTTTTCCGTCAACCGTAAGGAGGCGCAAAATCTTGAGTCCTTCGGTCATGGGCAGCGTCTTGCAGATGAATTGCAACCATGACGGAAAATTCTCAATGGGGGTAATGGCGCCGGTAAGGATGAGAAAACCGAAGCGGACCACGACGGTCACGGAACCAAGCCGCTTATAGATCAGCGCCAGGCCTCCGAAAAAAAAGCCCAATCCATACAACCCCAGCAACGTTAAAATAAAGACGCACCCCACCGAAAAAACCGGTAAATCTAAAGAGATCCCGGTTGTAATAATAATGGTAACCAAGACCAGACCGATCATCATACAATCAACAATGGTCCGGCCGACAGCCCGCCCCCACATATCGACAATCAGGCCCGATGGCGTCATTGCGACCTGTTCCAATACGCCGATATTCGATTCATCCCGGATGGCATTGCTGAAGTGCCCCACGGAATTGAGCGCAAAAAGCCAGAGTATGAAGCCGACAGCCCGATGGGCAAGATCCGCTGAATGGTATGCCTGCAAAGCGACATGTTCGCTAAAACCCTGACCCGCAAAAAAGAAGCCCATAAAGAGGATGTAAACCATCACCAGACCGGAAAGGGCTTCTATAAAGTATCTTCGCAATGTTATGAATTCCCGAAGGATTTCGGCATATAACACGTAAATAACATTGACGATCCGTTCAGGCATCCACCATTTTGACAAAAATATCCTCCAGTTTCGGTTCAACTTTGGTCATGGACAGAATTCGGGTGCCGTCTCTTCTTAAAACTTCAATGGCCTCAAAAAGAGAATCTTCCCTGTCCATGACAAGACGAATAAGGAATTCGTCCCTTTCGGCATCGGCATGCACAACCTCAATATCCCGGAATATGGGCAGGTCTTTCAGAACAACCGTATCGGGCCTGCCCTGCAATTTGACATCATAATACTCTCGACCAAAATCATTGCACAACTTTTCAGTGCTATCCAACGCAATCCGTCTTCCCTTATGGATAATGGCCACCCGATCACATATCTCTTCAACAAGATCCAGTTGGTGTGTCGTCAAAAGAACTGTTTTATTCTCCAGCCGGGCCAATCGAACAATCGATTCCTTCACCAACCTGGCGCCGTGAACATCAAGTCCCAGGGTGGGTTCATCAAGGAGAATGAGATCCGGATCAGCAATAAAAGCCAGAACAATGGCCAACTTCTGCTTCATCCCCTTGGAGAGGTTTCTGACAACGTCATCTCTTTTTTGTTCAAGTTGAAAGAGGTTAAGCAGCGCATCACATCTTTCCTTCAGGACCCGGCCATGGACATGTTTAAGATGTCCGAAATAGGTCAGATTCTGCCTGACCGTCATGGACCACAGGGAATTTCTTGACCCCTCCAGAACAGCGCCGATTCGGGTCAGGGCATGGCGATTTCGGTCCAATTTTCGGCCGTTGATGAATATCTCTCCGCGCGTCGGCCTTATGAGCCCACATATCATCTTCACAATGGTTGTTTTACCGGCCCCATTCGGACCCAGAAGGCCGAAGATCTCCCCTTTGCCGATATTCAGACTGACGTCTTCAACCGCAATGACCGACCGCTTTCTGAACAGACGGCTGAATTCCTTTGTCAGGTTTCTTAGTTCAACGCTGTACATGCTTACCGTGTCGTGGATAAAGCAGAGATTCCATGAAGGGAGGCCTCCGGAAAGATATAGCGTCCAAATTCAATTCTTCATCCGGCCCGGAACAAGGCGATCAAATCGCCCAACCCGTTAAGAACAGCCGTCGGCATCTCATCTTTCAGTTTGTCGCTGTCCTCTACTCCGGTGGGCACGGCTACGGGAAGTGCTCCGGCCTCCCTGGCGGCAAGAATATCGGATACCGAATCACCGACAACAAGGCAGTTGGAAGGGGGGATGTTCATTTTTCGGGCGCATTCAATGATAGAATCGGGAGCGGGTTTCCGTTCTTTAACCTCGGAAGCCGTCACAACCACATCAATAAAATCGGCGATCTTCGCTTTCCTGAATCTTTCCCACTCATAGTCCGCCCCGCTTGGCCTTGCGGTGGCCACGCCAACGGCAGTCCTTGAGGCCTTAAGAAAGGCAAGCACGTCCCTGACCCCCGGCTGTAACGGCAACTCCATATCAATTTTCATAAATCGCCTCAGAATTTCATCCGCCACCGTTTCCACAACGCTCTCTTCCCTATCATCGGGAATTATGGTTCGCAGTATCCCCCTCAGACTTATGCCATCCCCCAGGAATTTAAACAAACGCCCTTTTGAAACAGGTTGAAGGCCAATCCCCTCCAAACCATTGTTAAAATAAATATAATAGGACGAAAGGGAATCAATGAGCGTGCCGTCCAAATCAAAGATGACGCCCCTAATATCATTATCCTCATAAGTCAACATCTTTTCGCTCCCCGCCAAGTTCTAGAAGTTCTAGTAATGAACCGCCCGTGACAAATGCGCAACAGAATCTATGATCATGTAGGGATCTTCCCTTTTAAGGGTCTCGTAGTTGTCCATTCCCGTCAATACGCCGATTGCTTTCATACCGGCAGACTTGCCGGCCCTTATGTCACTGTGCGAATCGCCCACGTAGATGCTTCTTTCCGGAGATACACCCAGCCTCTTTGCACACTCGATCAACGGGTCGGGGTGGGGCTTAATTCTCTGAGTGTCTTCGATCGCTATTGTGGCGCCAATCAGTTCCATGAGGCCGTTTTCTCTTAAGGGGTATAATTTGCCATCCATACTTCTCGAATGTGTTGAGGTCACCAGCCCAATGCTGATACCCGCCGCCGAAAGTTTTCTCAGAGTACTGCCGCTGCCGGGAAGCATTTTAACATCCGCTGTAAACAGGCGAGGCGAAATCTCCTTGTATATGGCCGCAGCCTCTTCCATCAGGCCCTCTCTCATCTCCTCTACCGCAAAAAGATTCGCCCAATTATCTTTGGTGTCTCTTATTCTCTCAAGTATTACTTTTCCGGATACAGGCGGTAAATGAAGTCTTCTGAACATTTCTTCGGCCAGTTCCACATAAGCGGCTATTGAATCAATGAGCGTGCCGTCCAGATCAAATATTGCGGCGTCGATTTTTAATGTGTCATTTTTCAAAATGGTCGTCTCCTCTTCCCGGCGTCCGTACCAATCCGGCCGAAACGGCGCTGGCCGGGCAATCAGCACCCTGGCGATTCGCGTAGGGTCTTCATAAAAGGGGGAACACAAGTTTAAACGCGTCCCGCTCACATGCCTGACAGGATAAGGGATCCGGATAAAAAAACGAGACCTTTGAAAAATGTTCAATTTTGCTCAAGGTCAAAGAAGGCGAAAATTTCAACCACAGGAATATATTGAATATTTCGAGGATTGAAACTTGAGCCTGACGCCGAGATTGGGCAAAAGGAGGCGTTTTGCAAAGGTCTCAAAACAAACTGTCAGTTTGCGCCTGAATAAACCGGCCTAAACATCCCAATCCGTGTCAACTTTACCGAATAACAGCAGCGAATTCGTCAGACCACCGATTAATTTCATGGCAAGCGACAGGGGACCTTTAAACTTAATCTTTTTTGTCACTAAAGCAGTTTTAACACCCTGCTTCCCCATGGCTATCTTTTTCCACATGTCCGCTTTTGATTCCAGGACAAAATCAGCCTCCTTGTCTCCTTTTTTGCCTGCGGACAAAATCTTGCCGTCTTTCACCTCTATCTGCACGTGTGGATGGTCAGTTCCCAAAATTCCGTACTCTACCACACCGGAAAGTGGTGCGAGGCTTTGAACCAGGCTTTCATCCCCGTTCCATGCTTCCATATAGAGTTTAATCCAACCTTCACTCAACAACTTTTCTGCCATAACGATACCCCCTCAGGATTAGATGTTAATGTTTATACTACTACCTGGATATTCGACATCTCAGATTAATATAGCCCAAAATGCCTTTTCACCCGTACTCCTATCAGCAAGTTTACCCGCATTGTTCCAAAAGATTCTTAAACAAATCTGTCAAGAACAAGCGTTACCAAATCACCATCCTTTACCCCGAGACAGTCCCTGAGCTTCAGGGGCGCCAGGACTTCCAGTATCTGCTTCCCATGAACGTTCACGTCCTCGGCGGGAACCACAATGGCCCCTTTCACACCCCCCAAATAGACAGGCAATACGGTTGCAGCACAAAAATTCGGATCCGGAGGAATCAATTTAGGGCCCTCCTGTTTTCGCAAATCCTTCACAGTAGGCTGGCCTTCCACCAATATCTCCATACTCAAATTAAGAGTGCCGGGATAAGGACGAAACCCCAGTTTCTCCATGCACTGTTCCTGAACCCAGTCTAACCCAGTAAAAAAAGAGGCTTCCTGAACACCGCTGACAACCCGACCGGTCAACTCCAAACTTTCATCCCGCCGAAAGCTGATCATTGATTTTAGTTTCTTGACGGTCTCGTCATCTTCACCAAGCACAGGAATAAGTGCCCTGACGGCCCTGCCTAAAGTTCCGTCCAAGGCGCCTTGAATTTTGTCACGGACCTCCGGTGATAATTCCTGATAAGCGGCAACCAGATGATCGGTCCATTTCGGGAGATATGCCGGATCTATCTTTACCTTGGGATAGGCATACCCCTCAAGCGCCCCTGCCGATGCTGCGAAATCGTAAAGTGCAATTTGAATATCCATTTTCGTTCTCCTTTCTGAATCGGTTAAATGTGAGAAAAAATAATCCTTTTAAGATGATCGAAACTTTCGGCAATCTCATCCGGATTCTCCCGCTTTAATCTTTCCACGCTGCTCACACCCCATGTGACGCCTACCACCGGCATTCCCGCAGCTTTACCCGCCTGTATGTCCAGCGGACTGTCCCCGACGAAGATACAAGCGTCCGGTGAAACACAAAGCGCCTCACAGGCCTTAAGTATTGGATCGGGATAAGGTTTTTGCCTTTCCGTATCAAACTTGGTCACAACAGTATCCACCATTTTCATGACCCTTCTTGCGAAACCCGTGATATCATTTCCGTAAATTGAGGATGTTACGATGGCGGTCTTTATCAATATTTTTTTCAATTCCGACAAAAGGGAAACCGCTCCCCGCATTATATGAATATTCCTGTACTCCTCATAAAATGATTCCTTGGCTATTCTTTTACCCTCTGTTATCATATCCTGGGTAAGAAAAATGCCGGGAATCTTATCTTTCCACGGGTTTTTTCCTCGCCGCATAAGCTGCCTGACCATCTCCTTCTTTGCCTTTGGTATTTCAAAATGTCGTAATATTTTGTCAAATACTCTTTCATAAACCAAAATTGAATCCAACAACGTACCGTCCAGATCAAAAAGCACCGCCTTCACCTTTGCCATAAAGCCCCCAGTCAAGCCTCAATCACTGCCTCAAACCCGCCTTTTCTTCCCCCGAACAAGTGCCTACTTGAGTGCTCAGCCGGAATATTATGCCCTTTTCTTTCTCCGGCGTTAAATGCCTTCATCACCCCGGGAGGACGCGGTTTGCAGAGGGACCCATTCATCAATTTCAAGGCCATACCCCCTGAATCCAATTATTTTTTTTGGATTATCGGTCAGGAATCTCAATTTCCTTATGCCAAGATCCAACAAAATCTGGGCGCCCACCCCATAGTCCCGGAAATCCGGCATGGTATCTAATGTCTCATCTATTGCCGCAGACGCTGATCCTTTTTGAGGCAATATCTCATCTCTTTTATTCCTGCAAATTCCCACCTCTCCAGCATTTTGCCTCAGGTAAATCACCACCCCTTTTCCCTCGGAAGAGATCTTTGCCATTGCCGCTGATAGCTGGGCACCACAATCACATTCCTTCGACTGAAATGTATCGCCGGTGAGGCATTGAGAATGCACCCGTACCAGCACGGGCTCGTCCCCGGTTATCTCCCCCATGGTCAAACAAACATGTGTCAGGTCATTAACCCCATTCACATATGTCAAGAGATCGAATTCACCGAAGCCCGTAACCACCTTTGATCTTTCAACCCTCCGAACCAAGACCTCTTTTTCCAATCTGTATTTGATTAAATCTGCAATGGTAACAATCTTCAGGTCAAATTTCCGGGCGAACTTCAACAATTGCGGGAGCCTGGACATGGTTCCATCTTCATTCATGATCTCACATATGACCGCCGCGGGATTGAGCCCTGCCAACCTTGCCAGATCAACCGACCCTTCGGTCTGTCCCGTCCTTTTGAGCACCCCTCCCTTTACCGCACGCAACGGAAAGATATGCCCCGGTCGAACGATATCCTCAGGACTCGCATCGGGCCTTATGGCGGTCAAAATCGTTCTCGCCCTGTCAAAGGCGGATATACCGGTTGTAACGCCTTCTTTTGCATCGATGGACACAGTGAAACCCGTCCCAAATTGTGACCTGTTCCTGTAGGTCATCATGGGAAGATCCAGGGCTTCCACCTTCTCGGGAGTAAGGGCCAGACATATGAGCCCCCTTCCGTGCGTGGCCATAAAATTTATCACCTCAGGGGTCACCTTCTCGGCGGCAATGGTCAGATCCCCTTCATTCTCCCGATCTTCATCATCCATGAGAATGACCATCCTGCCATTCCTGATATCTTCCAGGGCTTCCGCAATGGAACTTATACATTTATTACCGGCCATTGTGTTCCTCTTTATGTTACAAATTAATGCGCTTCCTTTATGATTGGACCGTTGGATTTTTCCGTTTCCGTTCATTATCCAACAACGCCATGGCCCTTTCCCCATCCTCCTCGGACCATCTATTGAGTGTATTGACCTTTATTCCGAAACAATCCAATATTCTCCCAACCGTTTGATCCAAAATATTATCGATGGTTTTTGGTCTTTTGTAAAAGCTGGGGATAGGGGGGATTATTATGGCGCCCAAGTCTGCCGCACGGGTCATCAGCCGGAGATGGCCTTTGTGAAAGGGAGTTTCCCTGACCACCAAAGCAAGCGTTCTCCTTTCTTTCAGGGTCACATCCGCGGCCCGGATCAGAAGGTTCACATTAAAAGAATTTGCAATGCCGGAGAGTGTCTTAATGGAGCAGGGGACCACTACCATACCAATCGTCTCGAATGATCCGCTCGCTATGGACCCGCCCACATTATGAATATCATGGACGCGGCCGGCCAGACCCGTTACATAGTCAAAAGTATAATCCGTCTCCAAATGAAGGGTTTTTGCCGCCGAATTCGATATCACAAGATGCGTCTCTATCTCCTCTCTATCTTTCAGGACCTCCAACATCCTGATGGCATACACAGACCCGGTAGCCCCCGACATTCCGATCACCAATCTCTTTTTCATCGAACTCCCCCTCCTCCTCAAGTCACAATAAGTGGTTACCCTCATGCATGCCTTGCCCACGAAAAATAATGAACATGCCCGGTATTGCCATCCCTAAGCCAACAGATAAACGCAGATTGACGGTGTTACTCAAACCGGCGTAAAATGGTTCTCATGTACCTCAAATTCCGACATATAATCTTCCCACGCCTCTTCGGCACACATACAATATGCCGGCTGCACCCCCAAACCGTATCGAATAACCTCCCTTTCAAACTTCGCCTGTCTCGCCTGCAAAGGTCCGTCAAACAGTTTATTCGATTTCATACAACAAAATATTCCCTTTAAGCGTTTCAGCATGGTTTTTTCCTCACTCCCCAACATTCGGATAAACATGGACATATCCCGGAATGCCGATTTCTCCGGGATCATTTCAGCCCCATTCCTGCCAGAATTTTCTCAACCCTTTCCGCCACGTCGGGGGGGACCCTGATCTTCTCAAATTTATCAACATCACTCAAAGGCTTGGTGGCATCTATCCCAATTTTGGAAGTCTCGGTAATCAGCGTCTTAACACCGGAAGATACGGTTTCCCTTAGCATTGTCGACGGGTCGATTGAAAGACCGGGCATATTGCTTTTGATGATTGTATCGCGGTCCGGCTGGAAGCGCGTGGCAATGGCCCACCAGATATCCCTGTCGCTCTGGATATCCACATCCTCATCAACGGCAATGATCACTTTATTCGGCATTCCGCAGTCCATCAGCGCTCTAATGATTCTTTGCCCGTCCTTTTCATCCCTTTTCTTCACTTGAGCCACGGCCATCAAACCGATATATCTCAACCGCAAATCTTTCAGGCCCGAAATGGACTCTAGAAAAACATGCTTGTTTTCCAGTCCCCATGAAAAGTCGAGCAAAACTTCGTCCTCTCCGGCAAACGGCATCAACGCATTATATACAGGTTGGTTGCGATGGGTAATCACCTGGATTTCAGCAACAGGATTGTTATAGGTCAAGTAGTAGCCGGTGGACTCGCCAAAAGGCCCTTCCGTCAGCCTCTCTCCGGGTAAAATCCTCCCCTCCAGCACAAACTCCGCATGGGCCGGAACTTCCAGATCAACAGACTCGCATTTAACCAGTGAAACAGGCCTCCGGGCCAATGCCCCTGCAATACTGAATTTATCAATTCCCTCAGGGGCCCACACCACCGATGAAAAAAAGGTGATCGGGTCTTGCCCCAATACAACGGCTATTTCCAGGGGCACGCCTTTCTTTTCCGCATTTTCCAAAAAATTCGACAGCGGCGGCGAATTCACAAAGATTCCAAGTCCCCGGGGAGCCCTGACAAGAATCCTGTGTATCCCCATGCTTCTGGCGCCGGTCTCGGGATCCTTTGAAATGATCACCCCGGACGTAAAATAGGGACCCATATCTTTTTCATGGTGCGTCAACACCGGCAATGTCTTTAAGATATCGAGATCTTTGGAAATGATATTTTCCTTTATGGGTCCGCCCTCTATTACGGAAGGTTTTATGAGATTCTTGCGACGACTCGAGTAGGTTTCCGACAGAGCGGTCTCATCCACCCCCATGGCCATGGCCAGCCTTCGTTTGCTTCCCAAAAGATTGCCGACAATAGTGCCGGGGTAGTCCTTCACATTATTGAAAAGAGCAACCCTGCCGTCTTTCTCGGAAATGCCCTTGATGGCCGCTGCGATTTCATATTTTACGGAAAGCGCCTCAGTTACCGTTACAACCTCTCCTTCCTGATTAATGTGCTCAATAAAACCCCTAAGATCATCAAACATTTCCCCACCCCCCTATAAAGGCCTATGCTTTATGCCCAAAACGTGTCCATACTGCTTCAGGCGGATACCCCTTTCATCTTAGCTAAACTACTCACAAAAAGAGTACCCACCCCCTTTAGCCAACCATCGACGACCTGTCTTGAATGGAAAATAACCAAAAATGAACATGCGCAACATCAGTCTTCCATTATTTTCTTTACCATGTCCTTCTTCCATTTCAGACGCTGCCTCAACTCCTCCTCCATCACCCGTTTCTTTTCCTCCTCTTCACTTTCGCTCTCAGCCGCCATGGATCGAAGCATATGGCCCCTTCTCTCGCCTAATTTCTTTGATTCAAAGTACGTTATTTCATCATCGTCCTCTTCTCTTTCGATTATCTTGATAAACCACTCCTCACCAGTAAGCGGCGCCGCCGCCAACTGAATACGCAAACCATCCCACCCTTCTTTCGGGGATTTTGATACCTCAAACTTCGCGTCAAACTGCTCTCGGGTCTCCTCATCCTGAAGGACATCACTCAGGACCTCTCCTTCCGGAAGAAGTTTGTAGGCTTCTTCCCTGGTATCGCAGGGAACAAAAACAATATAAACACTCATCTTTATCAGAGCCTCCTCTTAAAAACATTCATCAATAAATCCGTAATCCTAGTCCAGGCGCCCGGCCGGCATCCCCGGCTGGAGAAGCATGAAGCAACGACGTCCCCCCATACCGTTTCGAGGATGGACGTCGCTGCGCTCATGCTCCCGCACCCCGGACCCTTTCAAAAATAAAAGCGCCGTTAATCCATAACTACCGGATCCGGAGAAATGCCCTGTCTCTTCCAGAGGGCCACCACCCGATCCCTCACGTCCTTGGGAATGGCCGCTTCAAAGGTATTGCGTCTTGCCTTGGTCTCACCCGGCCTGTCAAACCGCCAGGTGGCGTCAACCGTCATTGTGGAGGACAGATCCCCTCCTCCGAAGCCATGATTTTCCGTCAGGCCCAACGGTTTGCCCATGGGAGAAATGAAAACGTTGTCCTCATACTTTACCTTATTCACCCTGTCATTCAACGCAATCGATAACTCTTCCGCCTGCACATCGGGATCCACGAAAATGGTTTTCCGCACATAAGGACTCTGTGAATAAATCGCCCGTGCGATACGACCGGGAAATCCCGGCAACGCCTGTCTTCCCAGACAAACAATGGCAAGGTTCAGCTTGGCCTCCACCGGAAGCGTCACCCAATTGATCACCGATCCAAACACATTGTTCCGGCAGTATTCCAGTAACTCGGTGGAATGCAAGGCGGACAGAAGACACATGCTGTCGCTGGGTTTGGCGCCTTCGGCAACAAAAGGAAGGATGGGACCTTCCTGATGGGTAATCAGTTGAACATCATAAATGAAATTCCGCATTTTGTCGGTATAATAGGAGATGGACCCGAAAGGCCCTTCCTCCATGGTCGCGCCGGGAACAATCTCCCCTTCCAGAACCATTTCCGCGTCCACCGGAACCAGGATATCGCTCAATTTGGCCTTTACCAGCGCGACCGGGTTGGCGCCCAGCCCGCCCGCTACGGCATACTCGTCAGTCCGGGAGGATAAATTCATGGCCCCCGCCGCCGTAACCGGCGGAGGGGAGCCGATGACGATGGCAAAGGGAACCGCCTCATTTTTCTTGGCGGCCTTCGCTACTATTTTCTCAATACCCGTCGGACTAACCCGACGGGGTATGGAGCCATGCACCAGCTTGTTCCTCCCCCCCAGCATCAATCTGTAGACGCCGGAATTGCTGGTTTGACTCTCAGCGTCATAGACGTGAACCGTATGAGATGTCAGATACCTGCCGCCGTCCTTTTCATGGAGCCGCGGTATGGGGTATTTATAAAGGTCCACATCGTTCGCCTCTATGATCACGTCATGACAAGGCCCCTCATCCACCTCGATTGACCGGATCGGCGCCTTCTTTCTCTCGATGATCGTCTCCTGAAATTCCTCGTATTTGATGTCCTTCTCAAGTCCCAGTCCCATGGCGATGCGACCGTGCATCATTCTCGGCACCTGGGGATACCACATGAATCCGGGTCCGGTGAACAAGCTTCCCACCAGTTTCCCGTCCGGATACCCCTTGACATTGTTGAACTGGACAGCCGGCCCCCCGGTTCTCTGGTTCATAGCGCAAATAGCAGCGGCCTCCAGGTTCCAATCCACCTCATCCTCTATGATATTTAACTCCTGTTCGTCCTCCAGGTCTTCCAGTAAATCCCTTAGTGAACTCATCGTACCCTCCTTTTCCGGTCTTCATTTCACGAAATAACGACTCAAGTCCTAATCATCATCGTCGGCGGATTGCGCCTCAAGCACCTTGATCGGAAACTCCTCCCCGGTGGGCATTCCGTAATCGGCAAGGACTTTCAGGGTGTCGCTGCATTCTTCAGGCTTGCCGTCGAGCTGCACTTTGGCATTTACCCAGTGCTTGTCGGCGTCATTCATCAACATGACCTCCACGACCTCACCCCGTCCAATCTTCCCTTTAACTTTCCCTTTGAAATCCTTATTCTCTATCCAATATTGCGTCATCTCGCGCCTCCTTCCTTAATGGTCGCCCTATACGGATTCCAGATCGTTATACTTCTTATGCCAGTCGACTTCTTCCTTGAAGCCCCACTTTTCCCAGTTGTCCACCACTTTTTGCTGTAATTCCTCCGGGTAAAGCGTTTCAAACTCGGTCCTGGACACACCTTGCGGCGTCTCCTCCCTGGCGGTGGCGTCCATGTACAGATGTTTGGTATAAATATGCCCCAGGAAATAGTACTTGGCCCTGTCCTCGGCCTCGGCCCATGGCGTTTCCAAGGTCATCCGTTGATGTTTGTCGTGGGTCAATCTTATATCCCTGGCCGGATTGGTCTGGGACATTATCGCTTCCAGGATCTGGTCCCAGTCGTAGGCGCTGACATCCGGATCGACCACGATCTCGTTCGACATGCAGGCAAGAACGGGATTTGCCAGAATGGAGTCCTCCAGATCCTGCCGGTAGCCCGGGTACGCCTCGGGGTAGTTGGGGTTCTTTGTAGACATGACGGTACAGGTACCGCCGTTATAGGTGTACCAGGTGGCGGACTTGAACGGAAACCCCATCATTTTGGACATGAGCGTGATACCGACCCTGAAACTGGCGTCGCAAAGGCTCACCCCGCCTCCGCCGAGACCCTGATGCAGGTCCAGGAGTACCGGATTCTTGCGGTGGGTGATGCAGTGGATCCTCGCCCCGATCCATGGCTGCCGCGGTCCCGCGGTAAACCCGAAACTTTCCGGTTTCGGCCCCTCGGGAAACATTTCACCGGGCCGCACTTCCCCCTCAATGACCATCTCGGCATCGGCGGGAACCAGAAGATCCGACGTCTCACACTTCACCAGCTCAAGGGGTTTGTTCCGGATTCCCCCGGCGGCGTCATATTCCGAAACCCCCGGCGGCAGGGGCGATGTGGCCACCAGATAGCAGGCGGGATCTCCTCCGATCACCAGCGCGATCGGCATGGATTGACCCCTCGCCTCATATTTCGAATGATAAATCAGCCGAAAGTTGGACTCCGCATAAGGCGTAATGGCCACTTTCCGTTTGGCAAAAACCTCCATACAGTAATGGCCCACATTCAACCAGTCCGAATCCGGGTCCTTAATAATCGTCTGCTGCTGAAAGCAGTATCTGCCGCCGTCTCCGATGGCGTGAAAGGTAAAAGGGAAATCGTAAAGATTGGCCTCCTTTCCTTCCAAAATTACCTCCTTGCACGGACCCGTGGCCACCTCAACCGGCCGGATGGGACTTGACATCAGTTTTGCAAGTTCCTGCGTATAACTGACGGAATCAATCTCGGGATCCAGCCCCACCGCTATGGCCTGCCGCCTGTGCGGTTTGCGGAAGGACCCCGAAAAATGCCCGGCCAGAACGCATCCCTTGCCTTTCTGGGTGTCCTTGATGTTATTGAACAGAAAAGCCGGTCCGTTCATCCTCCCGCTTAACAGTTCCATCGCGGGGATCTCATAATTCCAATCCAC
Organism: delta proteobacterium NaphS2; assembly: GCA_000179315.1. Classification (GTDB taxonomy): domain Bacteria; phylum Desulfobacterota; class DSM-4660; order Desulfatiglandales; family Desulfatiglandaceae; genus NaphS2. Next base: position 10,560 of record ADZZ01000484.1, on the reverse strand, counting down.
TTCTTCATCAATTTCAATCAACTCTCCATGGTCCTTCAGCCTTTTAGCAAACTCCCTTGCATCCATACTGCCCTCCTTTTTCCAGTTTAGGGGTGATTCTGATACAACCTACATTCCCTGCACAACGCGGGGAAAACGCCTACTCGTTTTCACAAAAATCAATGACGGTCTTACCCGCCGCCATCATGACTTTTGACTCCTCCGTATCAGGGTGGCTCATCACAAACGGCTTGCCGTCATCCAAGCTCTGGCTTATCATCTCTGACACCCGGATATTGCCCAGAAAGGGGACATTTTCATCCCGGGCCATGTTTTTCCCCGCCCCCCCCTGGATAGGAGCGATACTCTTGCCGCATTTAGGACAGCTGAACCCACTCATGTTTTCCAGAACGCCGATTACGGGAATCTCAGCCTTGTCCAGCACATAGATGCACTTTCGCGCCACGTTCTGTGAAACCTGCGAACCCACGGTAACGACCAGACCCCCATCCAGATCGGGGAGGTATTTCAAGGCGTTCACCGTCTCCGAACTGGTTCCGGCGGGAATATCCAGGATCAGATAATCCAGCTCCCCATAATGGGTCGCCGCCAGCAGCTCCTCCGTCGCGTTTCGCTTCATGTCATGGTACCAGATAATTACATCCGTGGTTCTCAGGATTAAACCGGTGGACATCACCTTCAAACCGGGATACGCCTCATAAGGGCTCAATCCTTCCTTGCCGATCTTTATTTTGGCGTCGTCGGGCACGCCCGTCATCATCGGAATAGCCGGGCAGTCATACACTTGATCCAGAATACAAACCTCTTTTCCCTGGGCCACCAAACTCGCGGCGAGGTTTACGGCAACCATGGACTTTCCCACTCCTCCCTTCCCGCCTAAAACGATCACTTTATGCTTGACGGATTTCAGGTTTTCACGAATCATCCTCAAAATGCCCTTTTCCTTGAACGTATCCTTCAAAGGCAACGTACATTCGAAATATCTTTCACAGCTTTCACACTTCCCGGAACACTCTTCCTGCACCGTTATCCGCTTAACAGTTGACGCTGATTTCATTCTTTTCCCTCCTGCACCATCTTTTCAACCTTCAGGGCGACTTCTCTCAAATTCTTGGAAATCACGTTATCCGGATACTTGTAAACATAGGGGACGCCTTCATCGCCGGTCCCGCTTATTTGCGCATCCATGGGTATCCGCCCTAGAAACGGAACGTTCAACTCATTCGCCAGACTTTCGCCACCACCTTTCAACAGGAAGCTGAATTCCTCCCCGCATTCACACACATAGCCGGACATATTCTCCACGATCCCCAGTACCCTGGAGCCGGCCTTGGCCGCCAAAAGGGTCGCCTTTCGAGCCGCAAGCTGGGCCACTTTGGGAGAAACGGTAATCACCACCGTTCCATCAAGGTCCGGAATGTATTGAAGCAGATTACAAGAATCGGAGCTGGTTCCGGGAGGCAGGTCAATGATCAGCCAATCCCTTTCCCCATAATCAACATTCGCCACAAACTCCTCGGTGATGCCCCGCCTCATTTGATGAAACAGGGTGATGACATCGTCGGGGTATATCAAACCCAAAGAGACAACCTGCATCCCCAGTCCCAGGTCATCCGTGGCGGGAATCATGCCTTTCCTTCCGTATTGTAGCTTTTTCGTTCCTTGAATACCCAGCATTTTCGGAATAGTCGAGCCGTCAAGATCCTGATCCAGGATCGTGACCTTCCTTCCCATCATCGCCAGCGTAGTGGCAAGGTTCGTGGATAAAAGGCTTTTTCCGACCCCTCCCTTGCCGGCCGAAATGGCGACTTTGTATTTTATGCCCTTCATCTTTTTGATGGCGCCGGCCATTCTGCGTCTGCGAAACATCTTTTCCCTCATGGGGTCGTTGCACTCAAAAAATTTCTCGCAATCTTCACATTTGAAGTCGCATTTCATCATGATGTTGATCTTGAGAACTTCCCTGTCTTCCGTTTCATTCACTTCCGCCATTGTTGCCTCCAAAATAGTATCTTCACAACTGCTCGCCTTTATGCGCAGCGCGCAAATAAGGTTGGAAAGGGAGGAGCCTCCACCCACCTCCGGCAGGTAATCACCTGTCCTTCGGAAGTGTGTGAAGCCTCATATTTAATAGCCTGCTTAGTACGGGACTAATTGTCCCCAATTGCCATTTTCCCCAGCAAACCGGGTACGTCCGAATTAATCTTTATGTACCAGGGATCCGGTCTCAAGTTGCCCCGATTGTACCGCATCAACAAAATATCTCCGTCGGGCAGGTTCTCCCTGGATGAGGAGACAACGGCTATAACCACCCGGGTCCTGTAAATATCAGTCTCCCTGACAGCGATGGTTATCTCCTGACCCTCTTTAATGGTCGTGATGTCATCAACAAATGTGTCATACTCTTTTGCCATATCCTGTTCCCTCCTTCAATTCACTGATTAAGTTCACCGTTAAAATCCATATTTCTTCCAGTTTTTGACGACTTTATCCTGAATATCCTTGGGATAAACATTCCCGAATGACGCCTTGGGAGGAATTTCGATATTCGGATCCCAACCCACGGGCCAGGTACAATCCAGCAACAGATTGGCCGCGTTCCCCCACAACCGCTCCTGAAAATTCAGGAAAGGATAAAGACCGTGACCGGGAGTGTTGGGCCGGGAATGAACCCCTCTGACCGGATGGCACTTCTGAACTATCGAATGCATAACTTCTCCCAAATTGAAAACATCCACGTCTTCATCAACAACGATCACGAAAGGCACGAGATACCCCAGCTTGCTCCCCCAAACGGCATTGGCCACATGATTGGCCACGCCGGAATACGCCCGCTGCACGGACACCACCACCAAATGGCCGGAACCCCAGGAGGGCATGGCGACTTCGACAACCGGAAGAGACTTAAGCGCCCGAATCGCTTCGTTCCGCCACGCAAGGGTCATAACGATATCCGCTTCATCAACCGGCGTTCCCATATTGGAAACCGTCAGGATGGGATTGTTGCGGTGGGTGATGCAGGTGACTTCATATACGGGCCGCGGCGCGCGCGGGGAGGTTCGAAATCCCGTATACTCTCCAAAGGGGCCTTCTTCCACCCTCACATGGGGCAACACATGGCCTTCGATAACGATCTCGGCGCCAGCCGGAACTTCCAGGTCAACGGTTTCGCACTTTACCAGCTCAATAGGCGCTTTTCTCAGGCCACCGCACAAATCCGCCTCACATTCACCCGGTCCGGCGGAAAGGCTCCCCCCGACAACCGTGAGGGGATCCCCGCCGATCACCGATGCGAAGGGCATGGGCTTATCGGCCTTTTCATACTTCTGATACATGCGGCCGATATCCTGACCCGGAAGGATGAGTCCTCCCATCGTGTTTTCCGTATGGATCATCTGCCGGTACATTCCCCAGTTAACCCAGCCGGTGTCTTCCAGGTCACGCGTCACGATGAATTGCCAGGTGCCGATGTACCGCCCGCCGTCACCATCGTGTGCCATGGGAGCGCCAAGCTTGAACAGATCAATATCGTCCCCCTTGATGATATTTTCCTTACACGGACCGTCACTGACCAGCATGGGCTTAATGGGGTTTTCAATCCTTTTGTCGAACTCTTTTGCGAGTTCCTCTACAGGCGTATCCGCCTTCATCCCCATGGCAACGGACATCCGTGAGTAGGTGCCGCAGGGTCCTCCCATCATTCTGACGCCGGGGGCGTCCTTGACTTTTTCAAACAGCGTCGCCTTCTCTTCCATCTCGTAGGCCCTGCGAATAATCGCGCCCGCTTCCAAATTCCAATCGACCTCCTGCTTTACCTTCACCAATTCCTTCTCTTTTTCCAGAGCATCAATAAACTCCCTTAAATCTCTAAACGCCATGGTCTCCTCCTTTAAAATTCTTTTTGTGTCATTTTATAAGTACTGCCTCGGACTTTCGCAAAAAATCCAACTTCCGACAACCCAGGTAAATCGGGACATGCAGCACGTACCCATCAACCTTATACTTCCATTCCGTTCATTCTCTCCAAAACATTAAGGGGTTCTAATTGTTATAGGGCACCCCCCAACCATGTCGTTTCACCTCCTTTCTCGGCACACACCCCGGCAGCCTGAACAAGGGAAAATCGCGCCTCCTTCAAAAAAGAGCAAAAAATCGGATCACACTACTTGCCGCGAGCAATTTCTCAGGCAAACAACGCCATTGAGCATCGGGATATAACAAAAGCCGGAAATTCAAAAAACCTTTTTGAAGTTCAATATACGACAGCCGAAGCGATGGGACGTGAATTTCGTTAACATCCCCAGGCCGTTACAGCCACACCACTGAAAATACAAAAACGGTAATATGATAAGCTTTACGTAGTGATTACATTTCACAACGGAAAAATATGAACAGCTAATTGTGCAACGCGGGTATGCACTTGACTCCAGTGAGCACAACATGTAGTGTCCCTTTGCATGGAGGAAGATTACCCACGAACATTGATAGAACTTGAGGAACGGTTTAGCAGTAATGAGGCATGTCTCGAGTACCTCGAAAAGCTGAGATGGCCAAATGGTTTTGTTTGTCCCCGTTGCCAGGCCCGGGAAATGTGGAAAACCAGCAGGGGTTTGTTCCATTGCGTTCAATGTGGAGCACAAAGTTCGGTGACCTCTGGAACAATTTTGCACGGAACTCGGAAACCGCTGCCTATGTGGTTTCGAGCGATGTGGCATATAACAAACCAAAAATATGGAGCCAATGCTCTTGGCTTGAAACGACTCGTGGGCCTTGGCAGTTATCATACGGCGTGGCAATGGCTGCATAAACTGCGTCGTGCTATGGTACGACCTAATAGGGATAGGCTGCGCGGCATAGTGCAAGTAGATGAAACTTATGTAGAGTTCGCCCGAGTTAAGAACCGTATGTCTGAACCCAGAGCCGGACAAGTTGTTATATCCCGACCAATCGTCAGTTTGGACAATGCTTTTCTGCTGAATGACACCTTTGATAAACGGTATCAAGCTATCACCGGATGCATCCTCCAGATGTCGCAATCGAAGTCGTCCCATTATTTCATGGCCTTCTTTCTCCGTTACTTCTACAGCAATACCAACCAAAGCTTTTCCAGCAGCACCGCGACCTCTTTTTCCGGATTTTGCTCCGCCTACATAGTGCCTGAACGAAAATACAAAATTTTGAGGGAAAGGGCGACATTTATATCGGATATCCCAATTATTGAAATTGGAACATCCCATGCTTCAACCGTTTGTCGCCTCCCCCCAAACGAAGTCGCCTACTTTCCTTGCATTTAGGCGAACCTCTCCTGTTTTAAACACGATTGTAGAGTAGTACACTATCCGAGAGAAAAATTATGCGGCAAGTGTTAGCTTTTGCTTCCTCTCAGCTCGCTGTACTCGCTTGAGTTCTTTTTGCTGAATTGCATGGCCAAGAATCTGCAGATTTCGAGCCAGAACAGCGAGCCCGACATAGCGCTTGAATCCAGTTATCCCACGGTCTCGGCAACGATCCAAGCCATGATTTTCAAGGGCATTTATGGAGGACTCTACTGCAGAATGCTTCCGTCGGGTTTCCCGAAATTCCGCTGAGCTCTCGATTTCTTTATTGATAGCAGAGAGTCTTCCTTTACGGGGAAGTACCACGCGATGCAAAATATCATTTAATTCCAGCTGGTTCTGTGGACTATGAAACCCTTTGTCAAAACTGCAGCAACTCAAGTTCGGAAACCGGTCTTTTACTTCCTGTATGATGGGTACCGCGATTTTATCATCCGTTTCATTCTGCATTACCCGATGATGGAGAATGAACCCGAACTGATCTTTCACAACACATACCCTGAGACCCAACTCCTGACGTACACCGGCCTTTCCTTTGCTGATCCACTCTGTATGCTCCTCAAAAATCGAAAATACCTTCTCATTGTGTGGAATGGATTCCCCTTCAACCACTCTCCTCCGAATCTGCTCCATCTGTCGCTCTGCATGGGCAATATATTTCGTAATTTCATCTGCTTTCAGGGAAGAGATGATATCTGATGGGCATATGCTTAAAAGACTGTCTTTGGCTTTTTCAATCAAAGCCTGACATAATTCAAGGTAGGCGAGGTGCGCGTCAATAATCAACCGTTCTCTTGCGGCTTTTTTCTCCTTGATTTTAGATGTGGACCTTTTCAGCAGTTGGACCTTTCGAAAAAGCTTCTTAACTTCTTTCAGAAGGTATTTCCCCTTGCGCCATCCGGACAACCCGAGCTGATCACAAAGCTTCATAATCAGCAAAATTGTTTTCCTCATAGCATCAAAAAGAAGATTAATATCGGTGGGATAGTGAGCATCAGTTTCCAATACGAAAGAATCACAACTCGCATTAATTTTTTGCTCGGAGCCCTTCCCAATTGTTTTTTGACCATGGTTCACAACGATCTGATTGATCTCATCGAGAATCCCAGGGGTAAAAAGTGAAATGTTATCTTTCAAGGTCTGAAGAGGGTAGCGGACTTTCCAATCCATTTGGCCGTGACCGAGCATTTCCCGGACCGTTTTATGATTATCAGCAATTTCCTTCAACTTGTCGTAATCCCAGTTGCAGTCAAGGCGAAGCGTTCCCAAAACTAAGATTTTCCACAGATCCATCCCTCTTCTTCCCTTGTTCGAATTTATGGTGGAGGGTGTGAGCTTTTCGAGCACTTCAAATACTTGCGCCCTCAGTGGGAGATTACAGTACACCTCCTAAAGTCCAAGAAGCAGTTTTGGAATCTCATCGCGAGAGCAAATATCAAACTCAATGTTTTCGATGACAACCTCTCCGAATTTCATCTGTTCTTCAATCACTTTGCGCATATTTTCCCTCGAATATTTGCGAAACAATAACGCAATGCGTCATTTAAAGTTAATATATGGCATTATACAACAATTATTATAATTTGGAAATAACTTTCTCGCCTTTTGCGTCAAAATATTCGAAAATATTCGCATCGATACATTCAGCAAAAACGTCTGAAATTGCTAAATAAAATAACCTTTCAAAAGTTCGGTGGTTTTTAGTAAAAACGTGCCAGGTGGTTGCCAGGGCTCATTTCGCACCTTTAGGAGGCTTTTCATATCATATACCATATCACGCTCCGTCCTGTGGGCGCGATTTCTGATTTATTTTAGCAAGGATCGAATCCACTATTTCGTTCATTTTTCGAGTCACGGGTAAATCAGGATACTGGACGATAAAAGGGATACCCGTATCGGAAGTTGCAGAAATACGTTCATCCAAAGGGATATCTCCCAACCACGGCAGTTCTAAATCCTCAACCAACTCTTTCCCCTTTTTTTCAGAAAAAATCTCCGTGAGGCCATTACATTGGGGACACGTAAAACCGGTCATATTCACAATTACACCCAACACGGGCTGCTCGGCCTGAGCAAACAAGGAAAGCCCTCGTTTTACGACTTCACGGGAAAGCTGGGATGGGATCGTAACGGCTACAATATCATCCAGTTGGGGAAGCTCTCGCAAAAGATTATAATTTTCCGAACCGGTTCCGGGCGGAAGATCAATAACAAGATAATCCAGATTTCCGTAATCAACCTCGGAAAAAAAATCTCCCAACGCCCCTTTTTTCATACCATGAAACCAGGTTAACGCTTCTCCTTCATCCAAAACAGACCCCATGGAAATCATCTTGATTCCCAAAGGTCCTTCTACCGGATGAATCCCATCTTTTGTAATTCTTAATGGTTTCCCCTCTATTCCCAATAATTTTGGAATACAAGGTCCATGAAAATCGGAATCTATAATCCCGACACGGTATCCACGATGCGCCAAACACAGAGCAAGGTTGGCGCTGATCGTAGATTTCCCAACGCCTCCCTTACCGCTGACAACAGCAATTTTGCGCTTAATCAGAGACATCCTCTTTTCTATCTTGTCATGACGCACCCCCTCATGACGATTCTGTTTCGTAGGATAGGTGCATGTGAAATACCGGCTGCAATCATCACATCGCCGCTCATAACACCCGCTGTCCATACTCATCTCAAGCACTTCAGGCATTGAAGACCTGTCAATGGAAGACTTTTTCGCATTAGAGCATCCATCTGAAGTCGGGGTTGGATCTTTTCCAACAATTCTCTCGGTCAAATCCAGGAAGCTTTTGGAAGAGGGAGAAGAAGGAAAACGGGTCAAAACGGAAGTTCCCTGATCCGCCGCCATTCTCAAGTGAACATCCAGCGGAATATGACCCAGATATGGGATACCTGTTTCCCGGGCCAGGTCCTTTCCGGCCCCAACCTGAAAGATAGATGTGGCATAACCGCACTGGGGGCAAATAAAACCGCTCATGTTCTCCACCAGCCCGAGGATGGGAACAGGAATGCTCTTGCAAAGGGAAATACAACGATGCGCCACACCCTGGGACAACTCTGAGGGAGTGGTCACAATAAGCACCTTCATTTTTTTCCGGATCGGAAGATACTTGAAAAGATTGACGGTCTCCAACCCGGTTCCCGGGGGCAAATCCACAAAAAGGAAATCCAGTTCTCCGAAACAGACGTGCGCCAGAAATCCTTCCAGGGCCTCCCCCTTCAACCTGTCAAACCATGAAAGGGATTCACTCGTTTTCAACAGAAAATGGGTGGAAACGACCTTTATTCCCCACGGGCCTTCCACGGGAAGGACGCCTTCATAACCGCTGACGAGTTTCGCGCCTTCTTTGATCCCCAATAGCTTCGGGATGGAAGGGCCATGAAAGTCGCTGTCAACGATGCCGACACGATAATCCTTCCGCGCTAAAGCCATGGCGAGCTGAGAACTCAAGGTAGATTTCCCTACCCCTCCCTTCCCCCCCATGCTGACAAGAATCGTTTTTATCCCGGATAGATTTTTGCCTATTTCAGCAGTACGGCCCTGGGCGAATACCTGATCCTTAAAAGGCGAGCGACACTCAAAAAAGCGATAGCAATTTTTGCAATCATAATCACAGTTCCACCCCGCCTCCACATTAATTTTCAAAATATCCGCTGTATTTTTTCCCCGATTTTTCATGTGTGCTCCTGCCTCGTTCTTTTCATCCCTTATATCATCATCCGAATTCGCCGTTCGCCTGTCCTTCGCACATATAATCCCCACCTATTTTTTCGTACCCATCTTTCTTCAACCCTTCTGGCACGCCTCAAGCGCTTTCTCACCAGTGTCATGGACAAATCATGGTCCCCACCGCCATGCTGAATCTTTTCACAAGTCTGAACGCAAATGTTGCAACGCACACAATGGTTTGGGGAAAAGCGTTGCGGCCCTTTCCCGAGTCATTTCACCGTGAATCTTATATTGACCTTCACAACGGGTGCCAGGGCGCAACAACCGATTCAGGCAACACTCTCGAGGGCATATTCTAAGTCAAGTGAAGTCTCACCCTCTTTTCAAACGGAGAGATTGACCAATCCCCTCAAGGATCTGGGGGCACCTCGAAGGATGCCGCTAAATGAACTTCGCCTTCCTTGACATGGAGAAAGTTTACACCTAAAACCTGCAATCTATATTATGGGCCGTTGCAGCCGTAGCTCTATCCCCGAATCCGATGGGTCCGGAAAACATTTTCTTGGCGCTTGGCCTTGAAAACAATAGTGCTGGGCCAGTAGGCGCGCCGAAAAGAGACGGAAGATTCGACCAAAAGTCGTCGCATCAGGGAATTTCTCCCAGCGGAAAAGTGCTCGAAGAACGTCATCATTTTTCAGAATAATGGTATGAGCCATATGTTTGATGCCGGCCAATACGCCCATCATCAGCATCTGGACAGCATCGGTAACCTGGTATTCGGCATTGGGTGCGCGCTCTATGGCAACTGTCCGCTCGATAATTTTTGCAAGCCCGATTTTTTCGGCGAAGCGGCCCAAGTGAACAAGCCCGGCGTTGCCGGTGAGGTTTTTTTCGCTAAAAGTAACATAATATTTGCGCATCATAACGGTGTCCCAAATTTCGATGTATTATGATGCGTATATAACATAAAACCAGTTATATGACTAGCTTTTTATCAAAATAGCATGCATTTTTTAGGTTACAATTAACTCCATCGCTTTCCTGGGCAGCCAGCCATAGATTCCTTGTGCCTCTTGTAGATATGGGAATCAGATCCCTTTTCTTTCCTCTGTAAAAGACCAAAATACTCGTGAGTGCCGCTTCTCCAAATTCATCAGACATAGACGATTTCTCCGCAATGAACGTGCTTTGACATCGAATGCTCTGCAAGAGCATCCATCCCTTTTTGCCGTTTCGGATCTACCGGATCTTACCCACAAAGAGGGCTTCCCCTGAATGCGTGCATACTCCACACTATCTTCGCAGGAAATGCACAGCCAGCGGTATAACTGCACGGCTGTATCTTGGACTCTAACGCGCTAAGGCGCCTGACATGATAACGAATCCGTCGCCGAACCGTCTTATTCCACGCAAAAATCAAGTCGTTATTTGCGTGTATAAATCGAAAATGCAAGTCTCATGAGCATTTAGATAATTACCTTCAAGTATTTTGGTTGTTCACAGTGTCAATTGGCCTTCCAGTTATAATTGAATAGAATA
>ADZZ01000485.1 GCA_000179315.1 delta proteobacterium NaphS2 | reverse complement strand
TCTACACCTTTATGGCTTCCAACAAAATACCATGGCATAACCTATGGGCCGCCTTATGGCACCTCATTCCTGACCCCTTGTCCGATGGGCGACTTATGATCGCATTAGATGATTTCATCAATCCAAAGACAGGTCGCAACATCTTCGGATGTTCTCATATCTTCGATCATGCCGCAAAGGACAATCAATCCAAATATCCATGGGCACAGAATGTGGTTCTTATTGGTCTGTTAAAGGTCATCAAAGGACGATGGGCTTGTCTCCCCCTTTCACAGCGATTTTATTTGCCCCAAAAGGCCATAAATGCCAAATCGGACAATATGAGGGTTGCCGGAAAGGTCGTTTCTTTCCAAACCAAACTCCAACAAGCTGTCGAGATGGTAATTCAGGTAGCTCAACACTTTGCCGGCGTTGACATAATAATCGTTTGTGACAGCTGGTTCGGAAATAACGGCCTGTTCAAACCCCTCCGCACTAAACTCGGAAATTTTGTTCATTTGCTTTCAAGATTACGTTCCAATACCGTACTGTACTCCATCCCCAAGATCGGTTCTTCCAAAAAGCCGGGAAGACCCAAAAAATATGGCAGCAGGTTGGGTTCGTGCGCTGAAATGGCGGCGGCATTCATGGCGTACGCTTCAACCTATCACGTCTTCCTGTACGGAAAATACCGTGAAGTCAACGCATACTCCCAAATCGTTATGCTCAAAACACTCAAGTGCCCTGTCCGGGTTGTCTGGGTCTTTCGAAAAACACAGTGGATCGCAATCTTCTCCACGGACTTGAAGCTGTCGGTTGAGCAAATTATCGAGTATTATGGGGCCAGGTGAAAATCGAGT
>ADZZ01000486.1 GCA_000179315.1 delta proteobacterium NaphS2 | reverse complement strand
GCGTTTATCAAACACGAGCTGCTCAAGCCGAGCATCGATTTCCAGAAAAGAAAGTTCGGCAGAAGACTAATGCGCCACAATGAACAAAGGATTGTTCCAGTTCTACCAGCTTTCGCCTGCTTATTCCGTGTGATTCAGCAACGGACCGTTGGCTGTCCCGATTCGTCCATAAACGATAGAGCGCCTCATAAGATTTGAAAAAAGGCTCGTCTTCATATTCGAATGGGACAGGTGACTTCGAATTCGCTAATGCGCTTCTCACTCGATGCGGAATTCTCTCGAAATACTTTCTCGTGGACTCCGTAAAAACCATGTTATCCGTATGTCCTAAAAAATATGTTTTTGGAAACCAAATGCGGCATATGTGTAGTATGGAAATAATACACATTATTCTGGTCGATTTCAAGACATTTTCAGGGTTTTTGCAGAAAATATGCATTTTTTGTGGTATTATCGGAAAGCCGTTTAAGACCATGAAATTGGAAATTGTTCATGTCTATTCAGATTGTTATACCGTTTTGTCTCCCTTTCCCGGGGTGCGTCTGGCAGTGATTGAAAGGTGCGTACAATTTCACATATACGGATAAGGCAGAAAAAGCGCGCTTTTTGGAGTACTGATAGTCAAATGTATCAAGAAACGGTCGAGTAAAATCGTTTATCAATACAGTTGGTTAGCTTTTAGATCGGTTCAATTTCCTGAAATGAAGCGCTGTTTTTGGTAATATTTGCGGTTGGTGTTTTGGCTCCCCCACAAGCCTGGAAAAGTCTGGATTCAAATCTCTCTTTACTTGGGAAAATCAGATGTCTGATTCCGTTTTTATCAGTTTTTCCGGGAATGTTATTTGCCCGCCATCCTCCTGCTCCTTGGGAAGTATATTCTCTCAACCTTATCTCTGCATTTTTATTAATGAAATCTAAATAAAGCCATGAATAGGAATTTCTCTCCTTACTTCCCTCATAGCAGGCACCCACTTCACATTTCAAATGTTCTTTGGAATCATTAAACCAAGTTGTGTGTTCATGGCCATAACAGAACATATTGAATTGGGATTCTATTTTTTGTTGAATGTGCTTCTTCTCCTCTGGATTTAGCCAGTCAGTTGGATGATGCGCAACAGCGATTTTGAAATCTGTTTCCTTAACCGCATTATACCCAGTGTCGTACTGATGTTGGCCGATCCAGAGAAATCCTTGTTCATTTTTTTCATGTGATGCCCAGCAGGAATTGAATCCCACGATACCAATGCTCATCTCAGTAAAGGTTAGTAAACCTGTGTAAAAATGCATATTTTCGTTGAACTTCCAAGGCTGAGAAGGAATGCTTTCCACAAAGTTACGCCAGTTTTTTTGGCGCTCAATCATATGATTCCATGTAACGTCGCAAGCCTGCATCATATCATCCACCTTTGATGCTTTCAGACTTGTGCGATATTCTTTTTGAGCTTCATCAATTACTGATCTATCGACGTCATGATTGCCGGGAACTATCAATATTGGAATTTTTCCATATTCAGTATCAAAGCATTCATATATATGTTTAAGAAATTCCTCTGCAAGCTCATATTGCTCTTTTTCTCCACTGTAAGCGAGGTCTCCTGAAAAGACTATTAGCGAAGGAGGACATTTATCTTCGAGGAAATTACTTTTTATATCGGTAAAAAGAGGATCGAATACAGAGAGAGAATCTAAGGCAGCTTTAGGGTTGCCAATATGTGAGTCCGATAATAAGAGAACTTTGAATCTGTCCTCACTCATTATACTTACCTCCAATTTCCCATGAATTTAAGGCCTCTAATCACTGCAAGAGGAATAACCAATTCAATTAAGCCCATCGCACACTGAACCACAAGCTAAATATTTTTTGTGTGTCGCTTGACCCCACAAATT
>ADZZ01000487.1 GCA_000179315.1 delta proteobacterium NaphS2 | reverse complement strand
TTTGATAAATTGTCAAAATCCGTATAAATAAAGGTCCCTCCAATAGGTAATTTGGAGGCGTTGAGACAACATTTTTTATATTTTTTGCCGCTGCCGCATGGGCAGGGCTCATTACGTCCGATTTTTTTCATATGCAGCTTCGATACCCTATAGATTTAACCATAGAAGAATACAATGAGCAAAAGGCCTGGGAACATGCGGAGCTTGATCATTGTCCCTTTCATCCCGAGGGAGGATGCGACCTGGCCAGGCATGGCACCTATCCCAGGAAATTTCCAGAATACTGTCTGGTACCTCGATGGTACTGCCCGAGTGCGCACAAGACCATCAGCCTGCTGCCTGATTTTCTTGCATCTCGCTTTCCGGGAACTTTAGACGAAATCGAGCAGGCCGTCAATACAGCCGGATCATGCAAAAGCCAGGAAGAAGCGGCTTTTGTTTTGAGACCGGAGATATCTCTTCCATCAGGGCTTCGCTGGCTGAGGCGGAGGATCCAATATGTAAAGGAGGCACTGACAATTCTGGCCGGACTTCTTGTGACCGAATGTGCTCCGGATCTTGAATCATTCCGCAATAAATTCCGCACAAACAGGGTGCTGATCAAATTGCGTGAAATGGGTCGGGAATATCTGCCATCCATGCCGCCTATTGTCGGATTCGGCCCCCGTTCCGGCAAGCGGTATTGCCACCTTGGGTTTTCCAACAATTGATGGGGACTGTTTATGCCCGTTTGATGGGGTAAAAGGCTTCCGTTCGCCAATTTTTTTATAAGAATGGAGGTTTTAGATGGCAGAAAACGAACTACAAGAGCAGTGGCGCTATTTCGCTACGGGATATCGCGGATTTGTTCATTTGCCGCCCGGATCAAGAGGCTTTACGCTCAGATC
>ADZZ01000488.1 GCA_000179315.1 delta proteobacterium NaphS2 | reverse complement strand
GAGTCATATTGAACTGCTGCTCTACATTTTTCTGGTGGTGGTATCTGACAAAAACGGGCTGTCTTATTACGGCTACGACAAAATCTGCCGGATTCTAAGGGTGGATGCAGATCAATATATCAATGCCCGTAATCGCTTGCTGGACAAGGACCTGATTGGATTTGACGGCCGTGTGTTTCAGGTGCTTTCCCTTCCGGATCGTCCAGTGATCGTGAAACCTGTGAAGGAAGTCCGGAACGGGGGATGGTTCAGTCTTGGAGAAACCGTACAGGAAATCATTCGGGAGAAAGGACGTGGGATCAACCCGAACAGTTGATATTCATCTGCTGGAATTGCGCTACGCTCATTGCCGGATCATGAACCACCAGGCTTTAAAGCAATTGCGGGATTCCATCGAAACTTACGGGCAAATCGTTCCGGCCCTGGTTGTTACAGAGAAAGACAAACTGATTCTGGTTGATGGGTACTTGCGTGTTCGAGCGCTTCGTGCCTGCGGAAAGGACCAAATATGTGTCCATTTATCAGAAGAAAACGAACAAAATGCCATGTTTTCGCTTTTGGCCAAAACCAATGAACGGCAATGGGAAGCCATTGAGCAGTCGGTTTTGCTTCAGGAATTACATCGGCGGTTCGGGTGCAGCCTCTCCCATATCGCAGCCCGGATAGGACGCGACAAAAGTTTTGTGAAACGACGGCTTGATCTGGTTGAGGCCCTGCCTGAAAATATTTTGAAAGCCGTGATTTCAGGAACGCTTTCAACCTGGAGTGCCAGCCGTGTCATGGCGCCGTTGGCGCGCGCCAACATAAAGACGCACAAAAACTGATGGCCCACCTGGAAAATGAACCTTTATCCACGAGGGAACTGGCCCATTTTTACGAACATTACCAAAAAAGCAACCGGTCTGTTCGAGACCGCATGCTGGAAAATCCCTTTCTTTTCATAAAGGTTCAAAATGAAAGAATCCAATCCGAACAGGCCAAGGAGATTCATGACGGACCGGAAGGCAAATGGTTCAAGGATATTAAAATGGTATATGCTGTGCTCGGACGTCTGCTGAAAACCGTTTCCCATGTCCATTATCCAAAAAGCGATCCATTTAAGAAACAAACCCTGAAAGCCTGGGTGAACAAAGTCGAAAATCAGGCGGCAAAACTCAAAAAAGAGATAGAGCCATGATCAGACAATCCAAAAAAGATGCCATTTTGGAACTGAAAAATACCGGTATGAGTTTGCGCAAAATCGCCCGAACGCTCAAGGTCAGCCGAAATACCATCACGAAGATCTTAAAGGATCCGGATGAAGCAGCACCCCACAGAGAATCCCGGCATGAAGAACATGTCCCTTTAATCCGCGATCTTTTCAAGGAATGCAAAGGAAATGCCGTGCGAGTGGCGGAGGAACTGGAAAGCCGCCATCAGATCACGATTCCTTATCAAAGTCTGACCTGGATCATGAGAAAACACGAGATCCGGAAGCGAAAAAAAAGACGCGCGGGACAATACCATTTTAAACCCGGTCAGGAGATGCAGCATGATACGTCACCCCATCAGGTTACCATTGATGGGAAAAAAGTATCGGCCCAGTGCGCTTCCCTGACACTGGCCTTTTCCCGAAAGCTTTTTATTCAGTATTACCCGCGTTTCACCCGGTTTGAGTGCAAGGTTTTTCTGTCAAAAGCCTTCGATTTTATGGAT
>ADZZ01000489.1 GCA_000179315.1 delta proteobacterium NaphS2 | reverse complement strand
TGCATGATCCGTTTGAGGCTTTCTTCCAGCCGGTCCATGCGCGCGGCAATGATCCCATGGACCGTGTCGGGCACCTGAAGGTCCGATGCCTCCCGGCAAAGGACATAGCGTTGGTCCTTGATTTCAATGGCGCCGTTTTCCAAAAGCGAATGGGTCAGCTCCTCCATGAAGAGCGGGTTGCCGGCGGCCCGTTTCAGGATGAGCTCGTTCAGCTCCGGGGCCGTCTCGCCACCTTCGAGAATGGCCTTGACCAGTTCGGCGCTGGATTTAAGGGTCAACTGGTCCAGCCCGATGCGGCTGAAATAGGATTTGCCGGCCCACGGGTGGGTGTACTCCGGCCGGTAGAGCAAAATCAGCATGACCCCGGCCGTGGCCAGCCAGCCGATGAAGTAGTCCAAAAACGCCTCGGTGGTCCTGTCGATCCAGTGAAGATCCTCTATGGCCAGAACCAGGGGGCGCTCCTGGCTGCCCCGGACGATCAAATTTCGAAGGGCTTCGAAGAGCTTTTCCCTTTTGACCCGTGGGTCGAGCCTGAGGTAGGTCTCGTCCTCCACCTTGAGCGACAAAAGATCGAAAATGGGCGGCAGGATATTTTGAAACTCTTCGTCAAGGCCCAGGATTTTTTCCCTGACCCGTTTTTTGACGGCAGGCTCGCCTTCGCCCTCCGTGATCTCCAGGTAGTGCTTTAAAATGTCGAGGACGGGAAGATAGGGGATGGCACTCCCGAAGTGAATGCAGCGGCCCTCCAGGTATCCGAATTCGTCCCGGGGAAGCTGCCGCCTGAACTCCAGCAACAGCCGCGACTTGCCCACCCCTGCCTCGCCCACCACGCCCACCACCATGCCGGTGCCGCCCTTGACCTTTTCGTAGGCATCCATCAGGGCGGCCATGGCGTTTTTGCGGCCCACGAACCGGGTAAGCCCCTTGGCCGCGGATGCTTCGAGTCGGCTGGTAGCGCCGCCGGCCCCCAGAAGCTCGAAAACCGC
>ADZZ01000490.1 GCA_000179315.1 delta proteobacterium NaphS2 | reverse complement strand
CCCGAATACGTTATCGAAGTGCCGAAGAATCCCGAACATGGCCATTTTGCTACCAATCTGCCCATGACCCTGGCAGCCGGCCAAAAACGAAATCCGCGGGAAATAGCATCCATCATTGTAGAACATCTGAAAGATGAAGAGAATTTCTTTGAAAATACCCGGATAGCCGGTCCCGGATTTATCAACTTTACCATTTGCGCAACAGAATGGTGTCATGTTCTGGATCAGATCCTTCAGACTCAAAATGATTATGGCCGTAGCGAAATGGGGCGTGACGAGAAAGTCTTGGTGGAATTTGTCAGCGCCAACCCCACGGGTCCGCTTCATCTGGGTCACGGCAGAGGTGCCGCCCTCGGCCGATACGCTCTGCCGAATTCTCTCTTTTTGCGGTCACCAGGTGGTTCGGGAGTTTTATGTAAATGACGCCGGACTGCAGATCAGGATGCTGGGGGAATCCATCTGGGCCCGCATGAAACAGAAGGAGAACCCGAACTTCGTGTTTCCCGAAAACGGTTATCATGGCGACTACATTCTGGATTTGGCGGATACCATCGCAAAAGAAATTGATTTGAGTTCGAAAAACCCGGATGAAGCCGTAGCGCTTTGTGCCCAAGATGGAAAAGAGATGATGCTCACCGAAATTCAGCGGGCCCTGGACCGTTTCAGGATAAATTTTGATGTCTGGTCTTCCGAAGAAGATCTTCACGCTTCCGGATTGCTGGACCAAACATTGGATTCCATTCAGGCCAAAGGGCATCTGTATGACCGGGAAGGCGCCGTCTGGATCAAAACCTCTCAATTCGGGGATGACAAAGACCGCGTAATTCGAAAAAGCGATGGTCAGTATACCTATTTTGCATCGGATATCGCCTATCACCTGGAGAAACACCGCAGGGGCTTCACCAAAGCCATCAACATCTGGGGTGCCGACCATCATGGATATGTACCGCGTGTAAAGGCCGCCCTCTTGAGTCACGGCATTCCTGAAAATTGGCTCTCCGTTTTGCTGATACAGCTGGTAAAATTGTGGGAGAATGGACAGGAACTCCGAATGAGCAAACGGGCCGGAAGTTTTGTGACCCTTCAGGAACTGCTGGATGAGGTGGGTGTTGACGCAGCGCGTTTTGTATTTCTCACCAAGAGCCATGACTCACCGCTCGATGTGGATATGGATCTTATCAAGAAACAGGACAGTGACAATCCCGTCTATTATGTTCAATACGCTCACGCCCGAATCTGCAGCATCATACGCAAGGCGGCGTCGGAAGGAATTGCCGTCTTGGATCACATTGACGGTATTTCGGAAAAACTTGCACTCAAGGAAGAAATGGC
Organism: delta proteobacterium NaphS2; assembly: GCA_000179315.1. GTDB lineage: Bacteria > Desulfobacterota > DSM-4660 > Desulfatiglandales > Desulfatiglandaceae > NaphS2. Next base: position 950 of record ADZZ01000490.1, on the reverse strand, counting down.
CATCATCCGGACCATGTCGGAGTTTCCGGCACTTCTGGAAGATATCAGCAAAACATTGGAAGCCCATCGGTTAACCTATTACCTGACCCATCTGGCGGCGTCCTTTCACCGGTACTTCAACATGGGCCTCAAAAACAGTGAACTCAGGGTCGTCACCGAAGACAAGACCCTGACGCAAGCCAGGCTGATCCTGGTTTCAGGCGTCAAAATCGTCATCGCCAACGGACTGCGCCTGCTGGGCGTGAGTGCGCCCGAAAAAATGTAACGATCAAGGTATGGCAGAGGACGCGAAAGAAAAATCTGAAAAGGAGAAAAAGGTTCTTCGCCTGGAGCTTTCCCGTACGGCACTTTTTTTTTGGAGCCTGGGCTTTTTGATCTTTCTGGGTTGGATCTTTACGCTGGGCGTTCTGGCCGGCAGAGGGCTTCTGCCGAGCGGTGCGAACACCCTGGCCGAACTCAAGAACCAGATTGTAAAGCTACAAGAGATGTTGGGACATCGAGACGCTTCCGAACTGGATGAGATCAAAGCCATTCCGGAAAGTCCGGATTTTGTATTTTATGATGAACTCTCCAAGAAAAAAATCCCGGAGATCCCTTCGCGAAAAGAACCACCCATAAAAAAGAGCGTTAAACAAAAAGCCCCCAAAACCGATCATGAAAAAAAACCCGCTGCATCTGCCAAAAAATTTTATGTGGTCCAGGTGGCATCGCTGGACACGGAAAAACAGGCTTCCAAAATGGTTAACCGCCTGGTGAATAAAGGATACCCGGCGTACCATTACAAAGTTTTCATCAAAGGTCGAAGTTATTTTCGAGTACGATGCGGCACATTCGGCACCAAAGCGGAGCCGTTAGAACGCAACAAAATCTGGCTAAAACGGAAAAACTGAAGGGTTTGTCCGAGAGGTCGACCGTCGGAAATGATTTCCTGGCGACCGGGCAGATGCTGA
>ADZZ01000491.1 GCA_000179315.1 delta proteobacterium NaphS2 | reverse complement strand
ATTGACCCGCCATAATGCTGTTTTGTATGATGCTTGCCCCCGGCATGACAACATGAATGTGGGGATGATAGTCGAGTGCTCTTGAATGGGTATGGAGTATGGTGGTAAAGCCGGCTGCTCCACCGAGTTTTTTGTCTTTTTGGGTAAATGTTTTCAGGAGATCCTGGACGCAGGCAAACATGAGGGAATAGATTGTTGCCTGATTTTTCCAGGCAAGATCCCTGAGCTGTTTGGGGAGGGTGAAGGTGATCAGATAGTATTGAGCCGGTAAGCGCTTGCTCAACTGATTCTCGATCCACTGCCGGTTTTCATGGTTCTGGCAATGGGGACAGTTCCTGTGACCACAGGAATGTGGAATATAGACCTGTTTTCCGCAGTTGTGATCCGTACATTTCGCCAGCATGTGCGGGCCATATTCTTGTCTGCATTGTGCCATGGTCTGCAGAGCCTTTGTATGGCTTGGCAGGACGGAATTCTCGTATCGGTCCAAAAAGCGGTCCCTGAATTCATTGATAATCGAGGAGAGCAGAATCATTTGACCCCTCCCCATGTTATATCAAAGGTGTTGGCCAGCGTATTGACGGCCTGGCTGGCATTGTTTCCGGTATTGGAAGTCAGATGGGTGTATCTGGTGGTGGTCAGGACACTGACATGGCCCAGGATCTGTTGTAATTCAATGAGATCAACGCCTGCTTCCAGCATATGCGTTGCATAGCTGTGCCGCAGGGAATGGCATGAAATTTTTTTTTATGCCGAGTTGTCTGACAACGGCTTTCATGGCGGTCTGGATGCCGCCTCTGTCCAGTGGCTGCTGAACCAGGTGGGCATTATTCAGACCTCTTTTCCGGCTTGGAAAAAGGAAATGGGGATGTTTGTGAACCTGCCAGAAATTTCTCAGCACGCGCAGAGTATTTTCAGGCAGCGGCACCAGCCGGTCTTTGTTGCCCTTGGCGTCGCGAATATGAACTCGCATATTGACGGAGTCGATATCACCGACAGTCAGCCTGATTCCTTCGCCAAGGCGCAGCCCCATGCTGTAGGTGGTAAAGAAAAAGACTTTGTAGCTCAACTTGTTGGT
>ADZZ01000492.1 GCA_000179315.1 delta proteobacterium NaphS2 | reverse complement strand
TTGAACTGTCACGATGCTCGTGAGCTGAGGCGTGATCGTCAAGCGATCAGAGAGCTGAGTTATGAGAATTCCTTTTAAATCTGAGTGAGGCCGAAGTTCAGACCCGACAGGAGAATGGCCGCAAAAGGCGACTGCAGGAGGCCAAATTCCCCATCTTAAAGCCAATGGAAACATTCGATTTTGATGCAGCTCCCGGACTGGACGTCCGGCTCATGAAGGAGCTTGCCAATTGCGATTACGTGAAAAAAAACCGCAATATAATTTTTGCTGGGAAAAGCGGCGCCGGGAAAACGCACCTATCCACAGCTTTGGGCATGGAGGCTTGCAAGCAGGGAATCAGGTCCCGTTTTGTCACCGGCTGCGGCCTAGCCAATGAACTTATTGAAGCCAGAGATGAAAAACAGTTAGGCCGAGCAGTCAAACGGTATGCCTCTTACGGACTGCTCATTATTGATGAACTGGGATACATTCCTTTTTCCAAGGAAGGGGCACAGCTGATTTTCCAAATATTGGCGGAACGTCACGAAAGAAAATCCGTCATCATAACCACCAATAAGGGATTTGGAGACTGGACGGAAATATTTGGTGATCCCAGTATGACGGCAGCGCTGCTGGATCGGGTAACGCATAAGGCCCACATCATCAATTGCGACTGGGACAGTTACCGTTTAAAGGAAACATTGAAAAGGAGCCCCAAATGAAAGAAATCACTATATACAATACGTTAAAGGGCAGGCTGGAAACAGTCAGTTTTGAGTTTACAGATGAAAACACCACCTGGTTTGATGACCTTGAGGATTACTATATTTACAGGATCGCAGATGCGTTCGGCGGACTCCTGGTCCAAGAAACCGGATATACTTATCCGATTCTAATTGGTGACGTATCGCGGTCTGAAATTGGGAAAAGTCAGGAGAAAGCACTGGAGTTGTTGAAGCAAATAACTTAACCCAACTCCGCGAA
>ADZZ01000493.1 GCA_000179315.1 delta proteobacterium NaphS2 | reverse complement strand
ATCGATGCCAGTACGTTGCCAACCGATTCTCGCCGGCCGGCGAGAATGTTCCTTGTCCGTTCGGGGGTGAAAAAGGATCGGACGACGCCCACGCCGAAGACTACTAGGAGCAGCAGCAAGAGCACCTTGGGCGCTTCGAAGGTGAAAAACGAAACTGCGCTGCTCATACGTCCTGCGACCTGAAAGCCCATCAGTTTTGCCATGATGTGTGTTGCGTGGTCTGCAAAGGCAGGAAGATTCCGGTAAACGGCCCACCAGGCGACCAGCAGCAGGACGCTGAGTGAAATAAGTTTTGCGGTCGCGTTTGCCCGGTTCGAAACGGCCGCCCGGCTTGCCGGTTCTTCGATTGGAGCCGCTAAGGAGCCCCGGTCTTGTTCAAATGTTTCCATTTTCTACTTCCTCCATGCAAGGTGCCTATAAATTTCCATATTTGCATTTGACGATATTTACAAAGAAAAAAAAGAGAACCTCCTGTCACCGTCCGCCCGCTGGTAATCCAATTACAGGCCATCTTTGGAAAACGCAATGTGGCCCGCCTATTCCAGGATTATCAAGTGCATGCTCACCGTGGGCTGGGCCCAGCCCAGTCCCAAGGCTTCCTGTGTTTCGCATCCTCACAATACGCACTGCTGGAGCATTTTGATCATCTTAATCCAGTTCGACCGGAAAGGGCCTTCATAACCTTGATGAAATCTCGCAGCCCTACTCAATACATTACTATATGGTAATATATAATACTGGATGTCACTTGTCAAGAGGAAGATCCACATAATGACGTCCCACGGATAGCGAATCACAAGATCATCGCTTAAAGATACCTTATTCACAATTCGGGACGGAACAAGTCCTGCTTCTCTCCAAGGTCGGTTTCGTGCGGTCCTACGCGAATCCCCGGTCGTGGCAATATCTTGACAGATATGGTAGCAAAGCCGTATGACTACCTCCACAACATATAGTGCTCTATCGGTATATGATTTTAGGGCTGAGATGAAGTCGCGGCCTACTCAGCGAATAATTGCAGAGGGCCACCGAGTGAAACTGCTTTTCAAATACGCCTGTAGAGGAAATCAGAAATCTTCTTGGTCTCAAGTCAAGCGCTTCTTACGGGCTGGACTCGAATTGCATATATGAAGCGCTCCCCCATACGGATGGAAGTATTTTCGATGCAATGAGTGAGAGCGATTTCCTGGAAGCTGGCCCGGTTACGGATCCATATACACAATAACCGCTTCAATGGTGATATCCATTATTCTGTTCCAGTTTACTTTCAAGTGGTATTGCAACCAGGCCGGTTCGGGCCAGTTCCTTGATTTTGAAGTTCCCAAGGGCTTTGACAATGTTGTTGATCTTCAGATTATTTCCGGCGAATTCCAGGGTCATGGTTTCGTCGGCAATGTCTGCGACTGTTGCCCCGAAGGTGTTGGCCACGGTTATGACCTCCGGGCGTCGGTTCATGGACACGAATATGGTGAGAAGCAGAAGTTCACGGGTGACGGCGTCTTCATATGTGAGTTCCTGAACTTTGACAACGTCAATCAGCTTCCTGATCTGTTTGATGACCTGTTCGATGACCTTCGCGTCACCGTAGGTGACGATTGTGATTCTCGTAATTTTCGGATCTGCGGTTTCTCCGGCCGAGATGCTTTCTATGTTATACCCCCGGCGCGTAAAAAGCCCGGCCACATGCGAAAGAACCCCGGGATGATTGCGTACGAGAATTGACAGGATTTTATGCATTGTCTTCCCCCTCGCCAATGAAATCAGTTTGTCCGCCGCCGGGCGGAATCATGGGCACCACATTCTCTTCCGGTACAACGCGGAAGTCGACTAGTAGTTCGTTTCATTTAAATATTTACAATTATACAACGCCAAGATCGAATTTTTTCCACCGGAATACGACAGGGGCAGAGTTCATTTCAGCAATGCCTTTAATTATCCGCTCTTTGAGTTCTTCTTTGGAGGAGACCCTTATATGTTTTAGAAAGGTTCTAGCCATTTTTGAAAATGCCGATTCGATGAGATTTAACCATGAACCATGTTTGGGGGTGTGAACATATACAAACCGGTTGGGTCTGGATGCAAGATATTTCATTGTCTCTTTAGAAATATGAGCGGAGTGATTGTCCAAAATTATCCTGATGGTGCTTTCCTGAGGATATGTGGTGTCAAGTTCCTTAAGTAGCTCAATAAATTCGCTACTTCGATGGCGGTCATGAACTTGGGCAATCATTTTCCCGTTATGCAGATCAAGTGCTCCAAGAATTGACAGGGTTCCAAATCGCTTGTATTCATAATCGCGCCCCATGCTATTGTATTTTCCCGGTTTTGGAGGAAGGTCAGGGGCAACAGTCCCGATGGCTTGGACACCAGGCTTCTCGTCTATTGAAACGGTTATAACTTTGGGAGGAGTTTTTTCAACACTGGACATGGCCTGATCATTCTGAAGGTTAACTTCCTGGTAAACCATGAGAACTTCCTGCATTTTTTGTTCAAATTCAGGATCTCTCTTCTCCAGGTAGTATTTAACTTTGTGTGGCCGAATGTCATTCTCTGAGAGTATGCGCCAGATCGTCGCTTTCGCTGCATTTGCAAGGCAAAAATGGCCTGCTGCGGGGGCATGTTCTCGCGTATATCTGGCAAGCTCCTTATATGTCCAAAGTTCAGCCGCCAGATCGTGCTCTTTAGGCTTCGTGCAAGCCAAGTTGACTACCCAGGCCTTGGCAGCTTCATCAATGATCGGATCAAATGGTCTGTGATAATAATCCTTGAGACCGATCTCAACTCCGGCCGCCAAGGCTTTTTCGATGCATTTATAAATTGTTGGTCTGCTCACTTTCGTCAATTGCTGGATACGGGTTATCGGATTTCCATCGGCATAAAGCAACAGGATCGTCGACCGTTGCACTTCCCTCAAAGGCGCTGATCTGGATCTGCTGATTGCCTTAAGTTTTTCACGTTGTTCAGCCTCCAGAGAGAGTTTCGCGAGCTTTGTCTTTCTTGGCATGGCCACCCTTCCTCCATTTTTTGGGGAAAGCTTTATGGTAACCAAAGCGAAACTGTTTGTAAATATTTTATTGAAACTTTATACTAGTACAGGACCGTCAGTGTTGAGTGCTCTATCGATTTTACGCTGTACTTCGGAGGGTTCGGTCACCCGAAAGGCCGGTATTTCATATCCTTCGGCTACTTTACAGAAATCCGGGTTAAAGCTCAGGCAGGTGTGCGAATAGCGGCGATCATGAAAAATTTCCTGCCACTGACGAACCATGCCCAGGTAACCGTTGTTCATTATGAATATCTTAACCGGGAGATTGTACATACGGGCGGTGGCCAGTTCCTGTATGCACATCTGGAAACTGCCATCACCTGTTAAGGTCACCACCGGCAGATCCGTGCGGGCTACCGACGCCCCGATGGCAGCGGGAAACCCGAACCCCATGGTACCGGCTCCGCCGGAAGTGATAAATCGCCGGGGCTCGACGGTTTGATAGTAAAGTGCAGCCCACATCTGGTGTTGCCCGACGTCAGTTGTAAGCAGAATTTCACCGCGGGTCATGTCGCTCAGGGTTCGTATAATGTGTTGAGGGCGTAGTTTGCCGTCATCGGGAAATGCGAGGGGAAGGTCCTTTTTCAGACGTGCAATGTGCTCGATCCATCGTTTTCGGCCGGTAGCTTCGATCATCCGGTTCAAGGTGCCCAGAACGGTTTTCAAATTCCCAACGACCGGAATGTCCACGGCAACTCTTTTCCCGATTTCCGCAGGATCGATGTCCACGTGGACGACTTTGGCAAGCGGGGCAAATTTCTTGACGTTGCCGGCAACCCGGTCGTCAAAGCGCACTCCCAGGGCAATTAGCAGGTCCGATTCGTAGATGGCGTGATTGGCATATTTGGTCCCATGCATGCCAAGCATGCCCAGGGAAAGAGAGTCCATCTCTGAAAAAATTCCTTTTCCAAGGAGAGTCGTCGTCACGGGGATCTTGGTCAGCGCAACGAACTCAGCCAGTTCGGGACCGGCTTCCGATGCCACCAGGCCTCCGCCTGCGTAGATTACCGGGCGCCGGGCCTGTTTGACCGCGGCTACCATGGCCTTTAATTGCCGCGGGTGCCCCTCGGTGAGCGAGGGACGTCCAGGGGGTCGAACCGGACCGATTTTGCGAAGGCGGGTCTTTGCGCTTTGAACATCTTTCGGGAAGTCGATGAGAACCGGGCCTTTGCGACCGGTCCGTGCGACGTAAAAGGCCTCTTTGACCGTGTGCTGCAGGTTGCGGACATCCTTTACCAGGTAATTGTATTTGGTAACCGGAATCGAAATGCCATATATGTCAGCCCCCTGAAAGCTGTCGTTTCCGATCATACTGGCCGGTACCTGCCCGGTTATGGCCACCAGCGGCACCGAATCCATATGCGCCGTTGAGAGGCCTGTCACGAGATTGGTGGCGCCCGGACCCGATGTGGCGATGCAGACCCCGACACGGCCGGTGGCGCGGGCGTATCCGTCAGCCGCATGGGCTGCCCCCTGTTCGTGACGGGTAAGTATATGAGTAAGGGGCGCATCATAAATCACATCATAGGTTGGCATGATTGCGCCGCCCGGATATCCGAATACGTGGGTGATCCCTTCGTCCATAAGGCCCTGAACCAATATTTGTGCACCGGTCATCAATTTAGAGTTCATTGCTAGCTCCTTGGGCAGTTTGGATTATTACAAACTGTTGTTACTATAAACGCAAATGCATGAATTTTCCATATGTAAGGCACAGTTTCTCTTATCTCAGCCCTTTTGGCAGGATTTGATTATTCACAAATTGGCAGGAGAGTCAATAATACTTGAATGTGGGATATGTCCCTAAACGTGGCGGAAAAGTGTTCGTTAAGGAGGAAAAGATTCTATGCCTTGAAGTATGCGAAGCCTTGGAAACGATCAAAAGATTAAATCGGGGCCAACTTCCAAACGATAATCGACTAAAAGATGTTTGGGCAAGTTTCACTTTCGGAAATTAACATCCATATCAACGTATCTCCAAAGTTTCTTCAGTAATGACCGCATCCCATGACAGAGTGATCTCAGTCTCCTTTATGGGCGGATAGGGGGAAATCGGGGGTTTTAGGTGGGTGCCGGGCCGCGAATTTGCGGAGTAGGCAATTTTTCACTTGCATAATTATTAAGTTATTGATATTTATTTGAATACACCACAAAATCGGCTCAAGGGTGCAAGTGGTTCCCAGAAATTGCGAAAAATTTTTTGCCGAAGGGAGAAAACTTCTTATTTTGGATCCTGTTTTGTTAGTGTGCCTTAAAATTCCCGCGGCCGTGGGATTTTTTCCTGAAGCTGGAGCTCCAGCCGGCGCTGGAGAAGGATTTTTTTCAATGGCCACCGGCCGGGCAGATCCGGAATATCCAGGGTTTGCCGGAACTGGATGATAATGGGGAGAAGCGCCGCATCATCCCATTGGGTTCGGCTGTCTTTGATGACGTCTTCCGCCAGATCGAAAAGGCGGTCGCCGTATAGTTGAACGTTCTCTTTGGTGAGAATGATTTGAATGATGGGGATCATGGCGGAACTTAACAAGGGCAGAATTGATTCCATTTGGATTCTCCTTAAGAAATAGCGTGTTGATTGAAGCGGGCCAAGATCTCCGCGTTAGCCATCACACTTTTGGAAAAATTGCGCACCATGCTTGCCGTTTTCAAGAAATCAATCATCCTGATGCCACTTTTGGGGGTCATTATGTTCATCAGCTTTTATTCGCAAATTGAAAACTTTTTCGTGTTCCACCCCCAATCCGATTTTGATATGATCCCGGATCAGATGCTCCTCTCCTATGAATCCATAAGCTTTGAGGCAGACGACGGAACAAAACTCCATGGATGGTTTTTTCCGCTGCCCGAAAAACGTCCGGTCATTCTTTTCTTTCATGGCAATGCCGGTAATATCAGCCACCGCCTGAAAAACATTCAAAAACTGCTTTCCATCGGCTTTCAGGTCTTTATATTTGACTACCGGGGATATGGGAAAAGCAGCGGAACCCCTTCCAGAAAAGGAATTTATTCGGATGGTCTGGCCGCTTATGATTATCTGCTTGAAAACCGTGGTGTTGCTCCTGATCGCATCATCCTTTTCGGTCGATCCCTTGGAGCGGCTGTCGCCACCGAGATTGCCATTCAAAAAAAGGCGGACCGCCTGATTCTGGAGAGCGCGTTTACCTCCACAAAAGATCTTGCCCGAACCATGCCGCTTTTTGCGTTGTTGTCCCCTTTTCTTCCGGCCCACTACAACAATTTAAACAAAATCAGGCGCCTCAGTATCCCGAAACTGATCATTCACGGCAATGTGGACCAAATCATCCCGCTCCAAATGGGACAGGTTCTTTTTGAGGCTGCCGCTGAACCCAAGGAATATTATGCCATTGATGGGGCAGGCCACAATGATACGTGGGTCGTCGGCGGCAAGCGATATTTTGAAACCCTCGAAAAATTTATACTTTCTTAGCTTCGATTCAAAAGGGAGGACCATTGGCCCCAAAGACATCGTCCATTCACACAATATCCGATATCCGGTGTGCCATTTTCGATCTGGACGGCACCCTTATCGATTCGGTTCCGGTCTATCTTCAATTGATGGAGACCATTTTTAAAGCCATCGGATTGCCGCCGGCACCCAAACAGCTGGTGAGCGAATTCATGAACGGCGGCGGATTGAAAGTCATTGAAAAGCATATTCCACCAGAGCTGCAGCATCATAAAGAGACCATACTTAAGCGATTTAAGATAGCTGGCAGAAATACTTCTCAAACTGCTTTCAAGTCTCGAATAAAGGTATTTGATGGGGTACAACCGCTTTTCCTGCGACTTTCAGCTTTGGCGATTCCCATCGGTATCGTGACATCTACGGAGCGCGCTCATATCCACAGGAAGCTGAGACTTCTTGAAAAAGACGGACTCACACAATATCTGGATGCGGTCATCGTCATTGAGGATGCTCCCAGGAAAAAGCCCGCTCCCGATCCCTTACTGGTCTGTAGCGAACGATTGGGGGTGAACGTTGAGAATTGCATCTATGTGGGGGATTCCCACGTGGATATCCGTGCTGCAAATGGCGCCGGAATGACGGCCATAGGAGTTTTAAGCGGCCTTGATGACCACGAAACGCTGATGGCTGAAAAGCCCCACATGATCCTTGAAAACGTCAATGAACTGGTCAAAGTTTTTTAGAAGGCTGGTCACTTTTTCCGGATGCTTCAATGGTTTCTTTAACATTTTTCATGATGGGACCGTCCTGCCCCCACAATGCACAGCTGTTGATCAACTGGGGCAGCGCCTCAAATTCTTCCAGAGAACGAGGAACGGGTTGACGTTCTCGGGTTTGCTGGGTCCAATATCCGTGAAGCGCTGCCGTGCCCATCACCATCATCAGGTGGGTCAGGTGATTGCACCCCCGGGTTCCCCCGAAGAGTTTGCGGATCTTTTCACTGTACCCCGCAACAATCTTGAGGCCTACGACCCGCTTGATTCCTTCAAGGGTCGATTGGCACATCTCATGGGGAATACCGGGCATTTCTCCTTCCACATCCAGAATGGTGAGGGGCTGGCCACCCACCAGGAATCGGAGACACATCCAGTGCACCACCCCGGGCTCCCGGTGAACGCCGTTCCAGTGGTATCCTTCAACCAGACGCTCATCCCGCAACCACCCTTCAATAATCAACCGTCCATCTTCCATGGGGTATGAACGCAATTCCAGGCGTCGTTCGTGAATGGGGGTGTCTCCGATCAGATTTTTCAATGTGGCCATTGCCTGTTTTTCCTCATGAACCCCCGGATCATTTGCCGGAAACGATGTCCGGGTGCCTGACCTTTCGGTAATAAGATTCGGACAGATAGATGGCTGCCAGTGGGTTGTGTCCGGTTACCCGATCCTTGACCGCGAGCACGGTGGTCGGGGCTTCTGAATATTTGAAAAAGAGCGAATCATGTCCAACGCACAGGCCCAGCAGGATGTTGAATTCTGATTTTTCATGGTTTAACAGTTTGGCCTGATAGACCGGGTTGCACATGGCCTCATCCCCATCCTGAAAGATCTGTTCCGATTCCTCCAGGCCAATGGTTTTCTTGAAGGTCCGCCCCGCTTTACAAAGCACTGAAATCACCTCAAACCCATGGCTTTCAAGAATGTCCGTCACCAGGCGGGCTTCTTTCGCCAGCCCCACACAGAAAGCGAGGCCCAGCCGCCCATACCCCATCTTCTTGGCAAATTCACAGATCTCCACGATGCGGGTTTTGGTAGGCTGCATGATGTAAGGCCGTTGCTCACGGTTAGCATAGCATTCCGCCTCCTGGCGGGAAGCGTTTTGAGCAAATTTTCTGACCTCGGGGATATTGTATTCCCGGTTGGCTTCCTCCAAAACCTCTTTATCCAGTAATGTGGGACATCCTTTGCCACCCTTCCCTTCCTGGGATACACAGATTTTTTCAGGCATTTCAAAGGCACAACGTGCGCAACCAGGCGTTTTCGGCCTTGTTTCCTCTTTCATTTACAACTCCTCTACCCGCCACATATATGGGACAGCAAAGAGATATTATCCCTTTCTTTCAGCGCCTGATCTACCGTTGGGACCTTATCGTTGAGGGTGGTCCAATGTCAAGGTAAATCAAGCCAATCATCTGAAACTGCGGCCGGTTTAGTTTATCCTTGGCCCAAACAACCACGATCTTACAGTGGCAGCAAGAAAGACATTGGATAAACCCTGACATGGGCGCTCTCCCCAAATGTAACGGTGAAAATGTGGAAACTGGAAATCCTTGACAATATCAACCTTCCATGCTACTGAATCCGCAAGAACTGCTCTTATTAAAACCCATCAGTGAGGGAACCCAAGATGAGCAATGATCAAGATCTCCTCCAAGAAGAGAAAAAGGCTCCGTCGCTCGCATCGAATCTCCAATCGGGTTCCGATACAGAAGAACCGGATGAAATCATAGAATTGACGGACGTCATACGAGAAGGAAATGATCCACATGAATCGAATGATGACTATTCATCAGTCGAATCATCTGATTTCAAGTTTGACGACACACTTGCATTTGAAGCGCCTGATACGGAACAGTTCTCCGAACCACCTCAGAAACACATTGATGATGTTCTGGCCGGTCTTGAAAAAGAAGTATCAGACTTGGAGAGCCCGGAAGACATTCTGGCTGACCTGGAAAACGACAAATTTGAGTCTGATGCGTCCATCACTGAATCGGATGGCGCACTGACTTTGGAAGACGGACAACCGGAAGATGAAAAACCCGGAGAAACAACCGTCGACCATGATTTTCAAGGGTTCAGCGAAGAAAAGATGAAAGGGTTAATGTCTGAAATAATTCAGGATACATTTGATCAGACGGTCCGTAGCACTGTTTCGGAAGTGACTGAAAAGGTCCTTCGCGAAACCGTGGACAGGGCGGTCAGGGAAACCGTTTCGGAAGTAGCCGAAAAAGTCATTGAAGAAGCCATCGATACCCTGAAGAACAGTATCGCTTCATCCGGACTTTAAGGACCTGATACACTGTAAGCAAATAGAAACCAATGGCAATGTCAGGGGGTTGTAAAACCGTTACAACCCCCTTCCTTTTGCCGCCCGGCTATAGACTTGATGGAACCATCCGATCCTGCTATAGATTTATAGTTCTGCCGGGTCTGTTATCCCTGACGGACGTTTTCAGTTTGTTGTCATCAAATACCCTAACGGCCCCATGGACGCCAAAATTGCATGATATTATTTTGAGGAGCGCTATTATTGATGGAAAACGAACCCATAGCCAAAAGTTATGAACCCAAAGAAGTTGAACAAAAATGGTACCGCTACTGGGAAGAAAACGGCCTTTTCAAACCCGCCGCCCAGTCCGATAGATCGCCTTATTGTATCGTTATTCCGCCGCCCAACGTCACCGGAACCCTTCACATGGGGCATGCACTGAACAATACCCTTCAGGATATCCTTTGCCGTTACAAGAAAATGGCGGGCGACAACGTGCTTTGGCAGCCGGGTACGGATCACGCGGGAATCGCTACGCAGAATGTGGTGGAGCGGGATCTCGCCGCCCAGGGAACGGACCGTCATGCCGTGGGCAGGGAAAAATTCATTGATCTGGTGTGGGAATGGCGTAAAAAATACGGCGGATTGATCATCAATCAACTCCGAAGACTTGGATGCTGCTGTGACTGGAGCCGGGAAAGATTTACCATGGATGAAGGCCTTTCCAGAGCCGTAAAGGAAGTTTTCGTTCGTCTACACGAGGAGGGTCTCATTTACCGGGGAGACTATATCATCAATTGGTGCCCCCGATGTCATACGGCACTGGCGGATTTGGAGGTGGAACACCAGGACCAGGAAAGTCATCTCTATCATATTCGGTACCTTTTTGAAGATGGAAGCGGCTATCTCATCGTTGCCACAACAAGACCGGAGACCCTTCTGGGGGACACGGCGGTTGCCGTAAACCCCAAAGACGAACGGTACACCCATTTAAAGGACACCCGAGTGCTGCTGCCGGTTCTTAAAAAACCCATCCCCATTATTTTTGACCGGTATGTGGATATGGAATTCGGTACCGGCGCTTTGAAGATTACGCCGGCCCATGATCCCAACGACTTTGAGATTGGGAACCAGCACAACCTGGAGCGTATCAAAGTCATTGACGACGATGGTGTCATGAACGAGCTGGCCGGTCCCTACCAGGGAATGGACCGGTTTGAATGCCGCGAAAAGATTATAAAAGATCTGGAAGCAGAAGGACTCCTGGAAAAAATTGAACCGTACCAGAATGCCGTGGGGCACTGCTATCGGTGTAAGACCATGATCGAACCCATCTTGAGCAAACAGTGGTTCGTTAAAACCGCCCCACTTGCCGAAGCGGCAGCCGATGCGGTGAGAAGCGGCAAAACGCGGATCTATCCCTCAAACTGGGAAGCCGTCTATTTCGATTGGATGGACAATATCAAGGACTGGTGCATTTCCCGGCAGATCTGGTGGGGGCACCGGATACCGGCGTGGTATTGCGACACATGCGGCGAAATCACCGTTGCCAAGACAACGCCTTCACAATGCGGTCACTGCAGCGGCCACGATCTTCATCAGGAAACCGACGTACTGGATACATGGTTCAGTTCCGCCCTCTGGCCTTTTTCCACACTGGGATGGCCCGATGAAACACCCGAATTGAAAACATTTTACCCCACCAGTGCACTGATTACGGGATTTGACATCCTCTTTTTCTGGGTGGCGCGCATGATGATGATGGGAATTCATTTCATGGGCGATGTCCCCTTCAGGGATGTTTATATTCATGCGCTCGTCCGTGATGCGGAAGGCAAAAAAATGAGCAAGAGTAAAGGAAACGTGATCGATCCCCTGGTGGTCATGGATGAATTCGGCACGGACGCCTTTCGGTTTACCCTGGCGGCTCTGGCGGCGCAAGGGCGGGACATCAAACTTTCCGAGGAACGAATCTTAGGGTACCGCCACTTTGTTAACAAAATATGGAACGCCGCCCGTTTTGCTTTTATGAATTTGGACGATGAAGAACTACCCGGCTCGGAAACCGTTTCCTCAACCCTTGCGGATCGCTGGATTCTGACCCGCATCGGACAGGTCAGCGGGATAGTGGCCCAGGCCCTCGAAGACTATCAGTTCAACGAAGCAGCCGGCCTCTGTTATCAGTTTGTGTGGCATGAATTCTGCGACTGGTACCTCGAAATGGCCAAGCAGGATCTTTACGGAGAAGATCAAGCCCGCAAACATGCCACGCGCCGTACAATGCGTGAAGCACTTGCCGCCTCGCTGAAATTACTCCACCCCTTCATGCCGTTTGTAACCGAGGAAATCTGGCAGAGGCTGCCGGGAGCGGATGGCAGCATCATGAGCGCCCATTTCCCGAACCCAACCGAATTTCCAAATGATGAAGAGGCCTTAAGAAATATGGCCCTTGTCATGGGAATCATTACGGGCATCCGCAACATCAGAGGGGAAATGAATCTGCCTCCCTCTAAAAACGTCAAGGCGGTCATTGATACGGCGAATTCAGGAGATGCCCAACGTCTTCAAAAGAACCAGAAGCACATCATGACCTTGGCAAAGGCGGAAGAATTGGATATCGGTGTGGGTCTTCAAAAGCCGGAAGCCTCGGCCACCTCGGTATTTGAGGAATCCACCATCCACGTTGTCCTGAAAGGGCTGATAGATTTTGAGGAAGAAAAGCAACGCATTCGAAAATCCATGGCCAAAATTGAGAAAGATTTAAAAACCTCGGAAAAGAAATTATCAAACCCCGATTTTCTGGATAAAGCACCAGATCATATCGTGGCGGAAGTCAGGGAAAAAGCCGAGACCCTTTCCGCCAAGCGGGATAAACTTGAGCAAACCCTATCGGTGCTGGAGAAAATTGATGAATAAGGATCGTTTTTCACCAATCAGTCGTTTGATCCGGTATGCCCTTGAAGAAGATCTGGGGCCGGGGGATGTAACGACCGATGCGACTATAGCACCTGAAATCCCCGGGGAAGCCATCCTTATTGCAAGGGAAAAACTTGTTCTGGCCGGGATGGCGGTGTTTAAACAAACATTTCTCGAAATCGATCCGACACTCACCTTCGTAGAGCGCTACAAGGATGGAGAGGCGATCCCTGCGGGATCCACAGTATGCCGAATCAGAGGTCGTCTGGCCGCTATTTTATCCGGAGAGAGAACTGCCCTCAACTTTCTCCAGCGCATGAGTGGCATCGCCTCCCTCACCCGCCGATATGTGGAAAAAACCAGGGAGACTCAGGCCAAAATCCTCGATACCCGGAAAACGGCCCCGGGACTCAGGTGGTTTGATAAATACGCGGTCAGAACCGGCGGCGGTCACAACCATCGCTTCGGCCTGTTTGACGGCATCCTGATTAAAGACAACCATATTGCGGCGGCGGGGTCCATTTCAAAAGCGGTTTCACTGGCCAAAGAACGCTCGGCCCATACGCTCAGAGTGGGGGTGGAGGTGGAAGATCTGTCCGGCGCAAAGGAAGCCTGTGAGGCCGGGGCCGACATCATCCTGCTGGACAACATGACGCCTGAAGCAATGAAGGAAGCGGTCCGATTGATCAACGGACGCGCATTGGTGGAAGCTTCCGGTGGCATTAATCAGGACACCGTCGAGGAAATTGCCGGAACCGGCGTTGACTTCATATCCGTAGGGGCCCTTACCCACTCGCCGGCGGCAGCTGATCTCAGTCTGGAAATCAGCCGTGCGCGAGGTGTCCGCAGATAGGAAGTGAAGGGATGAGAGAATTAACGACCCCCGCAGTTGAAATGAAGGGAATATGGTTTTCCTACGAAAGGACGCCCGTGCTGGAAGATATCAGTTTTACGCTGAAAGAAGGGGATTTCTTAGGCATGATCGGTCCCAACGGGGGCGGCAAAACAACCCTTCTCAAACTCCTGTTGGGCATCTTGAAGCCCGACCGGGGCCTCATTCGGGTTCTCGGCGAAGAACCGCACAGGGCACGGCGCCGGGTGGGCTACGTTCCCCAAAACACGGATTCCAATAACACTTTTCCCGTCTCCGTCATGGATGTGGTTTTGATGGGACGTCTGGCGATTTCCCGAATGGGAAAGAGCTTTTCAGCCAAAGACCGGCCCATGGCTGAAGAAGCCCTCAGAAAAGTCGGCATGTGGAACAGCAAAAATACCCCGATCGGCAAACTCTCGGGAGGTCAGCGGCAACGGGTGCTCATCGCCCGGGCCCTTGTGGCGGAACCGGAAATCCTGTTCCTGGATGAGCCCACGGCGAAGGTCGATCCGGAATTCGAAAGCAATATCTATGATTTCTTAAAAGAATTGAACCGAAGGGCCACCATCGTGACCATTACCCACGATGTGGGTGTCATCTCCAGATACGTAAAGTCCGTTGCCTGCGTCAACCGGACGTTGATTTACCACGAAGAGGCCCAGATCACCAATGAAATGCTTGAGATGGCCTATGAGTGCCCGGTGGATCTGATTGCCCATGGAATTCCGCACCGGGTATTGCCCCATCATGAACACCACTAGGCGATAATGAGATGTGGGAGGCGCTTCAATACGACTTTATGAGAAATGCTCTGCTGGCCGGTCTTCTCGTCAGCATATCCTGCGGCATTATCGGCAGCCTGGTGGTGGTCAACCGTATCGTCTTTATTTCCGGCGGTATTGCCCACGCCGCTTTCGGAGGCGTTGGGCTTGGTTTTTTCTATGGCTTTTCGCCCTTTTTAGGTGCTGCAGCCTTCGCTTCAGGCGCATCTCTCATCATGGGCGCCGTCAGTCTGAAAAACAAGCACCGTGCCGACACCATTATCGGGGTCCTGTGGGCCATCGGCATGGCCGTGGGCATTATTCTGATCGATCTGACCCCCGGCTACCACGTGGACCTCATGAGCTATCTTTTCGGCAGCATCCTCGCCGTGCCTTCAGCAGACCTATGGCTGATGCTCCCGCTGGACGGTTTCATATTTCTGGCGGTGCTGTTTTTCTATAAAGAGTTTGTGGCACTGAGTTATGATGAAGAGTTTGCTTTTGTGATGGGTGTTCCCGTCAAAACCCTTTACCTGCTGCTGCTGGGAATGACGGCGTTTTCCATCGTTATGATCATTCGCGTGGTGGGGCTGATCCTGGTCATCGCGCTACTGACCATCCCCCCCTTTATCGCCGAAAAATATACCCGTTCCCTCGGGCACATGATGCTGCTTTCCTCTATACTGAGCATTTGTTTCACGTTCTTGGGCCTTTGGCTTTCATACGTTTTCGACATCACATCCGGCGCCACGATTATCCTGGTTGCAGGTGTGGGATTCTTCTTTTCTCAGATCTTGAATTTCATCAAGGGGAAAGTAGAAATACCATTCCGGAAGCAATGGTCCGACCATGAAAACCATTGAGATCAAAAGTGCGGGCAACACGACTTTCAAGCGGTTTTTGCGTCTTCAACATCCCCGTGACATCCGGAAGCACGGAAAGGCGCTCCTTTCCGGTCCGAAACAGATTCGAGAAGTACTGCAGGAATTTACGGATCGTTGTGCGGGCGTTATTTGTTCCAACCGACATGAGGATTCCGAATTTCCTGAAGTGGATTCCCTGCCCCGATACCGGCTGAGTCCTGACCTTTTCAAGCAGGTGGACACCTTCGGAACGGGAAAGCCCCTGCTGATCGTCCGTGCAGAAACCTTTCCCCCTTTTGACGATACCCTTTACCATCCCGGTTGCACCCTTTGTGTTCCATTCCAGGATCCCAGCAATGTTGGGGCGGTAATCCGGGCGTCAGCTGCCTTCGGCGTAAAGCAAATCGTAATGCTTAAGGAAGCGGCCCACCCTTTCCACCCCAAATCCCTCCGGGTGGCGGGAAGCAACATTTTCAGAGTCTCCTTCTTTCAGGGTCCTGCGCTTAGGCAGCTAAAAAAACTTGAAATTTTCCTGATCATCATGTCTACTGAAGGAAAAGATGCGGCTCGATTTGAATTTCCCGACAGTTTCTGTTTACTTCCGGGTATGGAAGGGCCCGGCATTCCGGAAATTCTGAAAGGATCGGGCAACGTCTCCATCCCCATGGCAAAAGGGGTTGAATCTCTGAATGCAGCCATGGCAACCGGCATTGTGCTGTACCTCTGGCGAAACCGGCAGTTTAATTTCAAAGAAGCTGTCAACCCCGCGGCCAATGCCCTGCAAAAAGACCATTACAACTGCTGAAAAGGGCAATTCAGGAGGTCAGCATGCTGGAATTCATTACTTCGGGCAATCTTGACTACATTACTAACGTCAATTTCTGTGCGCCTTTTTATCAAATCATTTTGCTGCTGACACTGAGCACCTTGGCCCTTATTTTCGGAAGCGCAAAGGCTGCGCTCCTGATAAATTATTGTTTTGCCTTGTATTGGGCCTATGTATTTGACAGGACATATATATTGGAAGAAGGAACCAAACACTCACCCTATTTTCCATGGCTTTATTTTGGATTTGGTTTCGCCATTTTCTTGCTCGCCGTAGTAGGTTTTTTTGTAAAAAGGGATTGAAGCTTACGGAAAACAGGCATTAGCTGCTCGCTGTTTTGAACCCCAGGAGGTAACATTGTGAACCAGGAAACGGAAGAAAAGGTACTGCTGTTTGAAAACGATCCGACTGTTTTGGAGAAGATCGATCAGGCATTTCTGAACAGGAACCATAAGGTGATTCGATTCTCAACCCGTGATGAAGCCCTCGACGCCTTGAAAGGCGCCTCTTTTGACTTGCTCCTTGTGGGTCTTGGCGCGGAAGAAGTGGACCCCATTGAAGTGCTGAGAACCTTTGTCATGGCCTCACCCATGTCATCGGTTATTACCATCACGGACCTTTCAGATGATGAAATACACGAAAAGGCTGAAGGATACGGTATTCTGGGAAATATACCCAGAGATGTACCCAGCGAACAGCTCTTTGCGCTCCTCGATACCCACGAGAAGATTCATCAATCCCTCAGGAAAGACTAGCGGCTGCCTGGGCGGCCGGCCATCACCTTATTTGACAAAATTTCTCAAAAAGGCGTTCTCATCCCCCAACCGGGGGATGTGCTTTTATTCCAAACCCGTAAATTCTACACCAGATGGCTTCGACCGTCCGGGAATCGGTTTCGAACCGAAGCGCTTCCCCGAATTTTGAATCTTGTTCATTTCTTTAAATTAAAAAAGAGGAATATTATGCCTCAGCTGAATAATGTTTTGGACATACTGAAACTGCTCGACAAATCAAACTGCAAAAAGTGCGGTGAGGCCACCTGTATGGCCTTCGCCGCATCCGTTCACAAAGGCGAAAATGAACTTAAAGCCTGCCCCAACCTGGAAGACGATGTCATTAAAATGTTCGGCGACGGGGTTCAAAAACGCAAAGACCCCGACGAGGATACATTGGAAGCAATGGACCGACTGAAGCGAGAAGTTGCAGAAACAGACCTTGACCAGGCAGCGATTCGCGCGGGCGGAAAATTCAGGGACAACCGATTAACGCTAAAAATTCTGGGAAAAGATTTCAGCGTCGATACCGACGGGAATCTCTTTTCGGACATCCACATCAATCCCTGGGTCGCCGGGCCGTTTCTTCGTTACGTCCTTCACGCCAAAGGAACGGTCCCGTCAGGAAACTGGATCCCTTTCAGGGAACTCAAAGGGGGAAAAGAGTGGCAGGGTCTTTTCGGACAGCAGTGCGAGAAACCCATCAAAAGCTTGGCCGATAAATACAGCGGCCTCTTTGAAGATATCCTGAATATCTTTAGCGGCAGGCAGGTGGATCGGCATTACGCATCGGACATATCCCTTGTACTTCATCCCCTGCCGAAAGTCCCGGTCCTCATCTGCTACTGGAAGCCGGAAGACGGAATGGATTCTGATTTAAAGCTGTTCTTTGATGCCACAACCGAGGACAATCTTTCCATCGAATCCGTTTACACGCTGTGCACGGGAATGGCCAAAATGTTCGAGAAAATCGTGCGAAACCATGTTTGAGTAATTCAATTGAATCATTGCACTGCTGAATGGCGATTGATATAAGAGGCATTCGTCAAAGAATGTACATTCCGTTCTTGACTATCCGTGCATGACCAAAAATTCAATGCCCACAACATTGTCCAGGTAGAACAAACCTGCCGTGGCCGTTTTACCACTTGACCCCTTTGTTGCTTTTCCCTATAGTTATCTGAAATTATGGGAAGAGTGGCCCTTAGTTGTGCTGAGACGCACGTTATTTGCTGGGGTATTCAACCATGAACGTCATCAAGAAATTTTGCGGTGTCATTGACTGGATCAATGAGCGGGTGGGTCCCCTTCATGACAACCGGATGGGCTTCTACCAGGCCGCCAAATACTATTATTATCCGGGATGGCATGAGCCGGGAAGGAAGTGCTTGCGGAAGAAGCGGCCAAAGATGCCCAGAGCAAAAAAGTGGCCGCCGCCTTTGAAGCCTTTCAGAATCAGGTGGGCCCCTGGTTTACGGTTTCAGAAAAAGCCTATTACGACAGAATATTCGGGAAATACTCCTTGAAAGGGTAAGTGCCGAAACGCCCGTTTTTAGAAAACTGTTTTTTAACCCTTCGCCGCCGACCTGCCGTTCAGGCAGCATCGGCGGCGCTTTTTCCGACTGATTCGTAAGGGAGTTAAGAATGAACCGCCTTTTCAAGGGACAGCTGTTGCCGCTCTGCCTGTGCTTCATTTGGGTTTCACTTTCAGSCCCTTCGATGCTTTATGCTGAAAAAAAGATCCATGTGGTCGCCAGCATTTTGCCCCAAAAATATTTCATCCAAAAAATCGGCGGTGACAGGGTAAGTGTTTCCGTCATGGTGCTCCCCGGGGCCAATCCGGCAACCTATGAACCCAAACCCCGTCAAATGGTCAATCTTTCAAATGCCGACATTTATTTCGCCATCGGTGTGCCCTTTGAAGAAAACTGGCTTTCCAGATTTGCAGAAGCCAGCCCGCACATGAAAATTGTTAAAACTCAGTCGGGCATCATCAAGATACCCATGAAAGCCGGCGCACACAGACATCATGAGAACCTGCATGATCCCGAAGAAACAGAAGACCCACATATATGGCTTTCCCCTCCTCTCGTCATGTTGCAGGCCAAGAATATTCTGGATGCGCTTATAGCATCGGATCCAAAAAACCGAACCGTTTACGAAGCAAACTACATCAAATTTGTCCATGAACTGAAGGCATTGGACAGTAAGATCAAACGGATTTTGCAAACAACCGGCCCTCAAGCCAAATTCATGGTCTACCACCCCTCCTGGGGCTATTTCGCCAAAACCTATGGACTGGAACAGATCCCCGTCGAACTGGAAGGCAAAAAGCCATCCCCTCGAAGACTCCTTGAACTGATTCAAAAAGCGCGAAAAGAAAACATCAAGGTGATTTTTGTGCAACCCCAGTTTTCGGAAAAAAGCGCTGAATCAATTGCCGGCGCCATTGGAGGGAAAGTGATGTTTGCGGACCCCCTCGCCGAAGACTGGGAAAGGAATCTGCTTGGGGTGGCGGGAGCTTTTAAATCCGCCCTGTCCGGCAACCGATGATTCATCACTTCAGGTGGGATCAGCGACTTCGCTACCGGATTATCTCTTAGAATCTAACACTCACCATGACACCGGCGGGCCGGTTTTCAGAACTGATCAGCCGAAGGTCAACATTGTCGAAAAGCCCTTTTCTGAAATCGTCCCGAACCTTCCGGTTCCATTTGTGGGTTACGTTTACGGCGCTGTAGATGTTTCCGGAATACCACCCCACTTCGAAGAAGGCCAGGATTCCCCCCAACACATTGTTGTCCCTGTTAAACGATTCTATGGTGGCCCAGATGAAGGCACCGTTTAAAAGAAAAGCGATGAGCGCATCCTTGTAACGGGACACATAGGCATGACCGAGTCCGGGCAGAACCGCCGCCATGAAGCCGGCGGTGGTCGGATCTTTGTAGGGAAGGTCTTCACCTTTCAAACTCTCAATGGACAGTCTGTCGGCCTTTTCATAAAAAAGGCTCCCGGGTTCAACTCGCTTGAAATCTTCGGAGGCTTCCCGCCAGCGATTTTCCTGCATTCTCGTCCACCCCAGCCGGTACAGGGCTTCATTTCGCAAAGAAAAAGAGGGGTCCCGTTTCAGCACCTCGCCAAAAAATCCCTCCGCCTTATCATACACGCCTTCTCTATAGTAGGACTCCCCGGTCAGTAAAAGAGATTTCTTTGCCAACGGACTTTCCGGATCGGCGCGATAGCATGCTGCAAAGACCTTTCTCGCCTCCCCGAACTTGCCGTCATTCAGATAACACAGCCCGATGAGTTGCCGGGCCTGGGGCACCCGTCTGTCAGTGGGGAAAAAATAAATAAACCGTTCAAATTCACTGATGGCCCGGCTGTAATCGCCTTTGTCCATCAGACTGTGAGCGAAATCAAACTGCCCGGTGGCATCAATGACCACCTGTTCCGTGTATCCCGGGCAGGGCACCAGCAGGATAAGACCCGTCAGCAACAGCAGACTACAGGTGCACCTAATGATTTGCCGCCTGAGGTTCATTTTCGTACCACCAGTAATCATTATTTTCCACCGGATCAATGATCTTCCCCTTCCCACCACGATTTTTCACCGGCGAAAAATTCCATTCGTCCGCCTCATGGATCAACCGGTCGACGGTCATCAGCCAACCCATCACCAGCCCGTGCTTTTTAAACGCCTGAACACTGTAACTGGAGCAGGTCGGCTCACTGGGACAGCGATCCCCATCCACCGCTGAAATGTGTTTTTTAAAAAACGAAGCCAGCCAAACCCCTACATTGGCTTCGGATTCGTCTCTCCTCGCGCTTTCTTTTCTGGCATTTTCTGCAATTATAGAATCAAAGGGATCGCCACAGCGAGCCTCTCCA
>ADZZ01000494.1 GCA_000179315.1 delta proteobacterium NaphS2 | reverse complement strand
TGTCAAAAAGAGGCTTGAGATTACCAGCGACAGATATTATGAAGCGGAAGCGGCCGGCGTAGGCTTTTCACTTCATTTTCTTCAGCTTGTTTTTGGCAATTTTCGCCTCGTTGCTTTTGGGGTATTGCTTAATAAGTTTTTTGAGTAGCAATTTAGCGCTGGTCTTGTCGTTCAACTCATCAAAAGCCAGTGCCTGCCTTAAAAGCGCGTTGGGGACCTTATTGCCTTTCGGGTACTGTTTTATCACCTTCTGAAAAGCCAAAATGGCCTGTTCATACTGCTTTAAGGCCATGTGAGATTCTCCTATCCAGAAGGCGGCATTGTCAGCCAGTTTGGACTTTGGGTACTCTTTGAGGAATGTTTTAAAACCGACAATGGAGTCGTCGTATTTTTCCTTGCGATAAAGGTCCATGTTGACTTCATAGAGCTTCTGATCCGCAGGAATTTTAATCTCGGGCTCGGGCTGTGCAAGAGGTTTGGCCGGCTGAACCTGGGGGACCGCCACAGACGTTGTTGAGGCCCCTTTTGCGCCGGGCTGAACCACGGGCTCCAGACCAAGATAGGAAGAAATCCGGTCTACACGCATCTCGAGAAGCGCCATTCTTTTCTGAAGATCTGCGAAAGTGCCTCCCGACGACGTACCTTTTTCAATAGACTGTTTGAGCCGGTGACTGTTTTCTTCCAGACGCCCGTTTAAAAATTGCATTTCTTCTTTCACGCGATCCATTTCAGCGCTATTTGAAGCCATGCGTTCGCTGTTTGAAAGAAGTTCTTTATCCGTCTTTGTTTCAACGGCATCGATTCTTTTGCTGAGATACAAAAACTGGTCTTCCGTGACGCATGCGGAAAAAAGCAGAAGGAAAGCAAAAAGAACCAGAACCATCAGTCTGATAACGGTGGATTTGATCAAAGTATGAATTCCCATATGTTACCCCGATATCGATTAACAACACAAAGGTTTTGAACCAAAACCGGTGCTGCGCCAGCCATTTAAAGGCGCAACACCGGAAGGGCATTTGAATAACGGTTTTGTCGGTCGGCTTCAGGTCTGATGGCAGCAGGCAGTACCACAACCCTCAGGATTATTCAAACAATTTGAATGTGTCCCTTCGATTTAAGGCCCATGCAACGGGGTTATTGGCAGGATCTGCCGGCCTCAATTCTCCATAACTGATGGTTTTTATGCGGTCCGGCGAAATGCCCAAAGCCACAAGAAACTTTTTGGCACTCATGGCCCGCCTCTCACCCAGGGCGAGGTTGTATTCCTCGGTACCTCTGTCATCGCAATTGCCGGCAATCAGGACGGAGTAAGATCGATTTGCACGCAGAAAATCCGCCTTATCTCTCAAAATCTCCTGGGCTTCGGGTTTCAAATTGGATCTGTCGAAATCAAA
>ADZZ01000495.1 GCA_000179315.1 delta proteobacterium NaphS2 | reverse complement strand
CGGCTTTCCATGGCCCGTCCACGTTGGAACAGTCCAGGGAAGAGCTGATCCGTGCGGGCCTGGTGGCTCACAAAAAGCCCCTTTACCAGGTGCTGGCATTGGACCATCATCCCCAAAAACGATCAGGAGACCCCCAGTCGCTGGGACGGATTTTAAAACAGATGATGGAGGTCAGCCATGATCGATTATGAGACGTTCTGTCAAATCAAAGAACTCAAGCGTAATAATCTGAACGCCGAACAAATCGCCAGGGAACTTTCCCTGAACAGCCGAACCGTTCGAAAATGGGTCTCGGAAGAGCGTTATATGCCCAGAAAATCAGGCTGGAGACCCAGTAAACTGGATCCTTTCAAAAAGGATATTATCCGTGATCTCGAAGCCTATCCCTATTCGGCCGCCCAGATACTTGCGCGTATTCGGGAAAAGGGTTTTGAAGGGGGCTATTCCATTGTCAAAAAGTACGTTCGAAAAGTCCGTCCTCCCAAAGTATCGCCCTATCTGACCCTTTCATTTGCCCCTGGCGAATGCGCCCAAGTGGACTGGGGTTCCTACGGCTCAGTACCCGTGGGATCCACCAAAAGAAGACTGAGTTTTTTTGTCATGGTCATGTGTTACAGCCGAATGGCCTATGTGGAGTTTACCGTTTCACAAACCATGGAACATTTTTTGTCCTGCCATCAAAATGCCTTTCATTTCTTTGGGACATGTCCCAAAAAAATCATGGTGGACAATCTCAAGTCCGCTGTCTTGAGACGGATTGTGGGGCAGGACCCCACCTTTAACCCCAAGTATCTCGATTTTGCCAACCACTACGGTTTTACCATCACCCCCTGCAACGTGGGCAAGGGAAACGAAAAAGGGCGTGTGGAAAATGCCGTGGGCTATGTGAAGAAGAACTTCCTTGCGGGACTCCGTAT
>ADZZ01000496.1 GCA_000179315.1 delta proteobacterium NaphS2 | reverse complement strand
CCTGCCGATGCTGACACGCCTTCCACCCAGGTTCTCAGTTCTAATAAATTTTCTCACAATGGGTTGGGCGATCGGGCACATACTTGACGGCGGTCTACCAGGACGTTCCTTTATCCGGACAACAACTTCATCGCCATCTTTTTTATACTGGGCCATTATTCTCTTTACTGTGGCGATGCCTATTCCCAGAGCATCTGCTGTCCGTTTGGCGGCATCCTTTGTTGAAACAAATTTTCCAGTTTTTCTTTCTTCATCATAGTGATTTTTCAGCCGGACAACAGTTTCAACCAATTCAGCAGGAAGCTGTTTCCCTTGAAACGACATTGAGGTATTCCTCCAAAAAGGTGACTTTTCCCATTTTCAGAGGAATTTTTAACATATTCAGAAAATGTTGTCAATAACAGTATCAAGATATACGGTATTGACTATAGTTGCTCCATTACCTTGCGGTCTTGAACAGCAGTTCTTTCAAGACTCTTGGCCATCCGTCGAAGCGAACCACGGATCTTGTGCTTTTTGAGGCGATTCCTGATTTTTTTGTATTCATCTTCCATCAAGTCCTTGCCGATATCTCTTAAAAAATGAAAATGGCAGATAAAATCAGGTGTTCCCGGGAATACCGCTGCAATAGCCGAAAGGATTCCCTTTCCCATGTCGTGAACCAAGGCGATTGGGTCGCCGTATTGCCCTTTGATTTTTTCAAAGAACGGAATGAGCAACTCGCTTTGTTCCGAAGGGATTTTTATATTGTCCAGAACGACTTCGGCAATACCGTCCAGACCTGTAAACAGGTGTGGGCTATCGCCCTCGCATGTTCCATCAACGTGAAGGATATATCCGCCGCGCTGATCCATCGCGCTTCTTATTTTTTGGCGACTTTCGCGATGGGCCACGGCAAGGTAGGTGACAAACTTCTTGCCTAAAAAACTCACTTCTCTATCAGAAATCGAGATGTTTTTCCGAGCCAATTCACTCACAATGTCCTTTTCGCTGCGGCAGTGAACAAAGAGGGCATACCCCACATATACAATAACGTCATAGCCAAATGTACACCGGTGCGGTGCAAGGCTCTTCAACTCTCGGCAAGTGTATACCTTACCGTCATCCTCCGATTGCATGATGGTTTCTTTGGCCCGGAATGCGCCGATATCCAGGGTCACGACTTTCTTTTCCCGCGTCTTTAACACTTTATTGTTCCCGAAACAGAAGGCCTCTTCTGAAAAGAAGTGTACTGTTGGCATTTCGAAAAACAGGTTGCCTGCACAGACACCTTCCACAACTTTTTCAATATGGTCCTTAAGGCAACGGATCACTTTGTATCCGGAATTTTTTTTAACAGACCATGATGGTTCAGAAAAGCCTCAATTACCTGAGGTTCAATCCGGATTCCCTGCTCTGCAACTCTTTCGAACAGTTCCTCGATGCTGCTATGAGGGTATTTGACAAGTTGAACAAGAATCATCACGCTTTCCGAATCTGTCGGAAATCTTACATGATGCGGTCTGGACAATCCCGATTTTTGCTCCTGATATTTTTCCTCGGAGAAGTATACAAAACGTCCTTGATGCTTTTCTCGCCAGTTGGGCAATCTGTCTGGCATTCAATCCCGTTTCAGATCTCTCGATAAGCTGAGAAATTGTCTGCATAAGGTTTCCGTATTGTGAAAAAAGGATCTCCCGGTATTTCCATATGCCGTGTTCATCAAATCGCGGAATTCCCGGAAGACTGTAATAACGCCCATTCATATTAAAGCTCGTGTAAGTCCGCCATTTTTTCAGTTGTCTTCTGGCGGTGGTCACGGAAGAATCGAGGAGATCCGCAATCTCTTCGATTGTGACCACTTTTCGTTTTTGAAATTCCTTGATGGCCTTTTCCGCATCCATATCCACCCCATGGCAAAGTATGTGCAATAAACAA
>ADZZ01000497.1 GCA_000179315.1 delta proteobacterium NaphS2 | reverse complement strand
CTCACCGGGATAAGTCCGTGCAGATGCAGCAGACGGCGTAACTTGACACGCCACGACCATGGCTTCTTTTCTTCAGTTCGGCCACATACGCATCCAGAACGGCATCATTTCCCACCAACAGCTGTTCTTCTTTTGAAGGGACCCGGGCATCCTTTTTTCTTCGAATCGGAACATGATGTCCCGGCACAGTTGTTCGCGTATCACGTTTATCCCAGAATACGGTCATGTTCCGCCACGTTCCGGCTTTTGTCATAAACGATGACCTTGCGCCAGTGTTTCTGAACTTCCAGGGATTTTCCAATCAGTGCTTCAGGGACGGAATAACGGTTGGTGTCCAAATGCACATATCCCTCGATATCGACGAYCCGGTGTTTTGCCACATAGACCGGCGGCCGGTATGGGGGTAAATCAATGAGATGCGGTTTTTCAATGATATAGGCCTCATCCGGTATCATTCCCAAAGCCCGTTTGAACGTTTTGTCGCTGGTGTTCCGGCACCAGTCGATGGCCTGCCGGTTCAAATCATGCCAGCTGACAAAGGTTCTTCCAGGAAGAAAGTTATTTTCCACAAAATGAAAAGGCCTTTCCACGCGGGCACTTCGATTGGCATCGCCTACGGCATGGGCCACAAACCCGGTTTGATACATATCAGCGAAGTATTTCATCTCAGGTGCAATCAATGCGTCAGGTCCGGTGCCGCCGGCCACAATAACACTGGTATTGTCAACGATGCACCGGGAACACACCCCATCCATAAAATCGAAGGCTTTTGACAGAAAAACCTTGCACTCAAACCGGGTGAAACGCGGGTAATACTGAATAAAAAGCTTTCGGGAAAAGGCCAGTGTCAGGGAAGCGCACTGGGCCGATACTTTTTTCCCATCAATGGTAACCTGATGGGGTGACGTATCATGCTGCATCTCCTGACCGGGTTTAAAATGGTATTGTCCCGCGCGTCTTTTTTTTCGCTTCCGGATCTCGTGTTTTCTCATGATCCAGGTCAGACTTTGATAAGGAAT
>ADZZ01000498.1 GCA_000179315.1 delta proteobacterium NaphS2 | reverse complement strand
AATATGCGGCAACCCGGGAGGTTCTCTGCGCTCTTGCTTAAAAGCGAGTATGCCGGCCAACCGATAATAAAGGGAGAATGGCAAACGGGGCAGGGGAAGTCGGATGGCGTCGTAGTACCTGAGAAGGCGGGTAACTCCGCTGGAGGAAAGGACGTCACATGAGTAACAGTGTTGCGAGGACACATCATCTATGCTCAGAAATAGAGAAATGGTGGAAACGAAATTACAACGCATAGCGGAGAAGGCCCGCAAAGAAGATGAATGCCGATTCACCAGTCTGTTTCATCTGATGAACGAGGAGATGTTGCGGGAATGTTTCCAGGAGCTGCGCAAAGACGCAGCATCTGGCATTGATAAGGTTACCAAGAAGGAATATGGGGAAAAACTTGGCGAGAACCTAAACGCTCTGGTCGGAAAATTGCATCGGATGGCGTATATTCCATTGCCGGTGCGCAGGGTGTACATTCCTAAACCGGGGAGTAGCAAGAAACGACCGCTGGGCATACCAGCCCTTGAAGATAAGCTGGTACAGGCGGGATTGACACGGGTGCTTTCGGCGATCTACGAGCAGGATTTCATTGACGATTCGTATGGATTTCGGCCCGGTCGCGGGTGTCATGACGCGTTGAGGGCACTCAGCAAAGAGGTTGAGGGATGCCGGGTTCACTATATTGTGGACGCAGATATCAAAGGGTTCTTTGATAATGTTGATCACGATTGGATGATTAAATTTCTCGGCCACCGAATAGCAGATAAACGAGTGTTGCGCTACGTCAAGCGGTTTCTCAAAGCAGGTATAATGGAGGAAGGCAAAGAGATTGCCAGTGACAAAGGAACGCCTCAGGGCGGGATTATTTCACCAGTACTTGCCAATATCTATCTGCATTACAGTCTGGACATCTGGTTCACGCGAGTGTTTCAGCAGGGCTGTCATGGCCAAAGTCGGATAATCCGTTACGCCGATGACTTTGTTGTATGTTTCGAGCGTGAGGCAGATGCGATACGGTTCCGAAAGGAACTGGATCTGCGACTTTCCAAGTTTGGCCTTGAGATATCGCCTGAAAAGACGAAGACCATCGAATTTGGTCCATATGCACAATCCAAGGCCGATAGCCGCGGTGGCAAGGCGTCTACCTTTGATTTTCTTGGATTCACGCACTACTGCAGCCGGTCCAGGAACGGCAGGAAATTCCGGATGAAACGGATCACTTCTCGCAAGAAGTTTACCGCCAAAATTCGGATGTTTAGGGATTGGCTGAAAGCCAACCGGACCCTGCCGACCGATGAGCTAATGGGTAAGGTAGGCTCGAAATTGCAGGGACACTTTGCCTACTACGGAGTCACGGACAATTCAAAAGGTCTCAACCGGTTTTCCTATGAGGTTCATCGTCTGTTGTTCAAATGGCTGAACAGGCGAGGTAAACGAGGGTGTATGAACTGGGAGAAGTTTAACCTACTTCTTAAAAAGTTTCCTCTGCCGCAACCCCGTATTACGGTAAACCTTTTCGCTTAATCGTGAAGCGTACTCATGAGGAGCCGTGTGCGTAAATAGCGCAAGCACGGTTCTGGGAGGGGCCGGGGCCAACTGCTACCAATCTCATGTGGTCTTATGATACGTAGTAGCCGCGTGCGGCGAGGGCGTAGTCTGAGGCATATTGCGTTAAGGTTGCTGAAGAAACCGGTCTACTCGACAAAGAGCGGTCAGAAAAAAGCCTTGAGAGAAACCATCAAGTATTTTGAAAATCACCGCCAATGGATGCGCTATGATGAGTACCTGGCCTCTGGATATCCGATAGGAAGCGGCGTCGTAGAGTCCACTTGCGGACACACCGTTAAAAAGCGAATGGAAGGAACAGGTCGCAGGTGGTCAATTAAAGGTGCCGAATCCACGCTGCTTTTGCGGTCCGTCTATACCAGCAATGATTGGGATGTTTACTGGGAGAACCATCGTCAGCAGGAGCAAAAGCGGCAATACGGCAAAATCCTACCGCTTTTGGCATGCTCCGACGATTTTTTCAAGAATAAAGCGGCATAGAATCCCGACGAAAAAAGGTTACACTCAAATAGAATGATACACAGCATTGTCAGGAATATGCCCCAAGGGCCAAACCCCAGGCCGAGGAGAAATTCGGTGATGACCTCTCCGCATCCCGCGCTCAGAAAAGCGCCGGTGAAAAGGTTTGCGGCCACGGCGATGAAGATGATCATGGCGGTAACGCGAAGGGTGATATAGCAGTTTTCTTTGAAGGCGGCCCATGTGAGTTGTTTGTAAACCATGCTCAAAATGGTGGCCCCGATGGAGCCCACGGCGCCCGCTTCGGTAGGCGAGGCAACACCGAAAAAGATGGAACCCAGCACCAGGGCCACCAGCAGGGACGGCGGCACAAGGTATTTGAGCCCCATGATGACGGATTCCTTTGACAGGAACTTCATTCTTTTTTCAGGGGGGAGTGCCGGCCCCAATTGGGGATTTACGGCGCATCGAACGAGGATGTAGATAATGTAACAAACGCCCAGGAGGACTCCTGGAACAATGGCGCCCGCAAACATTTGGATAACGGATACGCCGGCCATGGGAGCGTAAAGGATCAGCATGATGCTGGGGGGAATGAGAATTCCAAGGGTTCCACCGGCGCAGATGCAACCGCTGGCCAGAGATTGTGCATATCGGGCATTGAGCATGGCGGGTACGGCCAGCAGAACGAGGAGGCTCGCGATCATCAGAATGGTGGTGAGCTCAGGACTCATGTGTCCCTCCTTTGAAAATGAAAATGACTTTTCTCAAGAAATCAACCAGGCCCTGCACAAAAAACAATAGGATTCCAAAGGCAATAACGATCTTGAAAGGGCCGATGAGCGGTCTCCAGGCGCTGGCCGAAGAGCGTTCCCCGCTCGTAAGGGACCAGATGGCGTGATCACCGCATTTCCAGAGGAGAACCGTGAATAGGGGAAAGAAGAGAAACAGGTAGCAGATGGCGTCCATGATGGCCTGGCCTCTGGGCGACAATTTGCCGTAGAGCAGGTCCATGCGCACATGGCCATTTCGGGAATGACAGTAGGCAGCCCCCAAAATGGCATAGCTGCCGTACAGCATGATGGTCATATCATAAGCCCAGAAGTTGGGGACGGCAAAAAGATATCGGACCGTAATGTCATAACCGATGGCCGGCGTCAGGATCACCACCAAGAAACTGGCCCACTTGCCGATCAGGGTGCTTGTTTTGTCGACAAAACGAAAAATTTTCTCCATATATTATGGCCTCCGGGGAAAAATGGAGGCGATTGCCCCTCAGCGGTTTTCAGGGCAATCGCACTGCTGTATGCCGATAACAACGGATTGATGTTATTAATGGGGGAGATAATAGATGTCATGGTACGGATACCATTTTTCACCAAATGCCTTCTGGGAATTCCATACCTTAGCAAAAAATTTGTCTTTGGACGCCAGTTCATCCAGGTATTCGTGCGCCCATCGGGTAAACGTCTTGACAGTTTCAGGATCCATTCTTACAAAAGTTACACCCTGCTTTTTGAGAAATTCCACTGCTTCAATATTCTTCTTTTCCATCCAGAGCCAGTTATTCAGCCTCGTCTCACCGATTGCGGCGGCCAACTGGGCTTTCAGATCATCAGGCAGGGCTTCATATGCCTTTTTGTTAACCACCAGTTCAATCTGTGAAGTCGGTTGATGGATGCCCGGAAGCATCACATACTTACAGACCTCCCAGATGCCCAGGGTTTTGTCAAAGGCGGGGATGCTGTACTCTGCCGCGTCCAGTACGCCTCTCTGAAGATTGGGCATGATTTCCCCGCCCGGAACAAAAATTACGGACATGCCATGTTTCGCGAGCACATCCCCCATGAGGGGCATCATACGCAGTTTCAAGCCCTTAAAATCGTCAACGGTCTTCAGAGGTTTTTTGGCCCACATGAAATCTTCCATGGGAATGGGATCACTCACAAAAACCTTCACCTTGAAGCCGTATGTGTCATACATCTCCTGCCACAGTTCCTTGCCGCCACCCTCATTGAGCCACATTTGCATATCCAAGGGGTTGAATCCGCCGGGGACCGAGCAAAACAGCGGCGCAACGGGAATTTTCCCCACCCATTGGCCGGTATACCCATAATTTGCCTGGTACACGCCGTCACTGACAGCCTTGATTCCCTCAAAGGGAGGAACCAGGGAACCGGCCGGATGGACCTCAAAGACCAGTCGTCCGTTTGTTGCCTTCTTTACCGCATCCGCCAGGCGGAGCAAGGTGTCGTGATACAGCATGCCGGCAGGCACAAATCCCTGTACTTTCCATTTGATCACTTTTTCCTTTGCCATACACGGTGTGGCAAGAAACAACAATGCAGTAACTATAGTACTCCTCACATGAGTTGATACCACCTCTAAGATAACACCACCCTGTGAG
The DNA here is from genome assembly GCA_000179315.1 of delta proteobacterium NaphS2. GTDB lineage: Bacteria > Desulfobacterota > DSM-4660 > Desulfatiglandales > Desulfatiglandaceae > NaphS2. Next base: position 7 of record ADZZ01000498.1, on the reverse strand, counting down.
AGCGTGA